>JBNMOV010000251.1:0-7259 GCA_051275765.1 Maribacter sp.
GATAAGATAATATCTCTATCGAAACACTCTCCAATACTAGTTATGGTTACATTATTGGTATTAGAAATGGTCAGATTGGGGACAGCGAATGCATCTTTGTATTCTGCTATCAATTCTGATTCTGTGAGGGATGAGCCGTCCTGATCATAACTTAAATCCCATGTGTCAAATACCAATGCTTGATTATTCGCAGAGATGGTATCAATAAAGCTACAGTCTGCCTTTAAAGAAAACACTAGATTTATCTCAGATGTGATAAAAGGATCTAAATCAGGAATGGAAAAAGTGGCGGTACTCAAGCCAAAACTCAGTAGAGAAACTCCTGCATCTGACTGAGCAGAAATAAGTTCTACGAATTGAGCTCCTTGAAAAAGGTTGAGTGTTGCCTCGATATTTTCACGAGAATCTATTTCTAATCCTGTGATTCTAACGGTCATCCTAGCCGTGTCTGGTTCCCCGCAAATGTTCAAAAAGGTAGGTACTCCTGATGCGCCATTGTATTCGACTACTAAGTTATCCTGTGCTTGCACACTGGTAACTAGAGAAATACATGCGAATAATATACCTAATAAGAGGGTATAAGATTTAATTCCCATAATTCTTTTCTTTGTATAATATGTTGTAAGATGCTTGTGATCTTTACTCAAAAGGGGGAATCCTTATTTCAGTAGTCAGATCAATATACCCTTACTTCAAAAATCACACCAAAAAAATAAAATCCTTACAATCCACTGATACATTAGAACTCATGAGGATGTGACCATATTAATAACATTTTCTCAGCCTTGTAAATATATCGTTTGTGAACTATAGGTCAGCACATACTTTAAATTTCATTAATTGAACTCTCTAATAATATAATTGTTAAGTTAATAAGTTGTTTAAGACTACTTGCTTGACTGCAAAACCGTATTGTAAAAGAATATGTCGTTCTAAAAGGCTCATTTAGCTATCGCTAAACTACGCTTTTTGTATCTCATCTTCTTTAACAATACAATTTTTCGCTACAAACAGTAATTTTTAAAGAACTTCTATATAATTAAAGGTAAACCGCGTTACCTTTGCAATCTTGAAAAAAAATCAATGGCAAGGATTAAATTTACGTTTGAAGACAAGAGCATTCCTAGTAAGATAATAGAGGATGCGGAAGAAGGGCTTTCTATCTTAGATATAGCTGAGGATAACGATATTCACCTTAACCATAATTGTGGAGCAGTATGTGCTTGTTCTACCTGTCATGTTTATATTTATAAAGGTGAAAAGGATCTTCCTGAAATATCTGATCGTGAGGAAGATTTCATTGACAGAGCTATTGATCCTCAATTGGAGTCGAGATTGGCGTGTCAGTGTTTAGTTCTAGATCCTAATGGCGAATATGAGGTAGAAATACCAGACCAGTCGGGGATTATTGGACATGAGCATTAAGATTAATGATTTAAGAAAAAAATTAAAATACTTATAAAATGGCTTTTGAAGAATTTGATGATATGCCTATCAACTGGCAAGAACACGAGGATATTGCCATGAAGCTATATGAACGATTTGGTGCTGATTTTACTGAATCTAAGATATATCGCGTCCGCTTCACTCAATTGATAGAATGGATTTTGGAAATTCCTACTTTTGAAGGAAAACGTGAGGATTGTAATGAAGGGCACTTGGAGCAAATCCAAGCTAAGTGGGTTTATGAATGGAGAGATAATAAATAAGGATTATTGATGATTAATGATTGGAGTGATTAATGATTAAAATCACTCCAACCATTAATCGCTTTAATTATTAATAAGATCATTATGAATGAACTGGAACGATTTAGAACTATTGATACTTTCATCTTCGATGTAGATGGAGTATTGACTAATTCTGAGCTGATCGTTTTAGAAAATGGTCATCTGCTTCGCAAAATGAATACTCGTGATGGTTTTGCGATGAAGCGAGCAGTCGAAATGGGTTATCATGTTTGTATTATTACTGGAGGTGGATCTTCTGGTGTAGTACAACGACTCAAAGGACTAGGCATAACAGATATTTATAGCAAAGTGGATAATAAGATGGATGTTTTCGATGAGTATATCCATGCTTATGACATAGATGCTTCTACTGTCATCTATATGGGTGACGATGTTCCAGATTATGATGTAATGTGCAGAGTAGGACTTCCTTGTTGTCCATATGATGCTGCTAGTGAAATATTGGAAATCAGCCGATATATTTCTCCTAAAAATGGTGGACAAGGATGTGTAAGGGATATTATCGAAAAGGTATTGAAGATACAAGGTACTTGGAGAGATGATCCTAGGGATGTAGAGTTGGAAATAGAGGATTAAGGGCGTTCGCTAGAGGAAAGAGGAAAGCTTATGAATTAATACCTCATCATCTACCTAAGATTATATGTTAAAACCATTACTTAAATTCCTCCGCTTACCTAACTTATTTATAGTAGGGCTTACCCAATATTTATTATTATATTGTTTACTGATGCCTTTTTTAGATGCAGGTCACGTATCCCCTACTCTAGATTATTTACACTTCTTTCTCTTCGTATTAGATACTATCATTATTACGCTTTCTGGGAATATAGTCAATGATATTGAGGACTATGAAATTGATCTTATTAATCGACCTGATACGGTTTTTGTGTCTAGGTTTATTTCTATTTCGAATGCGTGGAAATTGTATTGGGGCGTTGTTGCTATTGGTTTTGCATTAGCTCTTTATCTGGCTTTTCATATTGATAAATTGCCATTGGTATTAATTTATCCTACTGCTGTGGCCATGCTTTATTTTTATTCTACTTCTTTTAAGAAATTGCCTGTTATTGGAAATCTTGTGGTAAGTATTTTCTGTGGAGGAGTGGCAGCCATTATTTTATTTGCAGAAAAGGATGCTTATTTCCAATTAGATAATCTCACTCAATATAATGCTTGGCTAGCTTTCATGGCATATGCTATTTTTGCATTCCTGACGACGATGTTCAGAGAAATCGTGAAAGACATAGAGGATATGAAAGGTGATGCAGAACGAGGCTGTAAAACGCTTCCTATTGTCATAGGAAAAAACAAAACTCGATTTTTTGCATTTATTAATGGTTTTTCACTATTACCATTATTAGGATTTATTGCTTGGAAAATGTATGAAAATGATAGTCATTTCATCCTTTGGTTGTATCCACTACTTTTTGTATTTTTTCCTATGATTTATTTATTAATTTTATTGCAGCAAGCTAGCCAAAAAACAGATTTCCATAAAATCAGCTCAACCATGAAAGTCATTATGCTCATGGGGCTGATTTATTTAATGCTGTTTTATAGTTTTGGATAATAAATATCTGAACAAAGCGATTTTATCCCAATTCGTTCTCAATATACCTATATGAAAAACGTAAAAAGAATCATTCTCGCCATTCTAAGTATCCTATTACTCTATTTATTTTTCTATCCTGTAAAAATATATCCTGTTCCTTATCATCCAGAACCTATCGATGAGAAATGGACTTATTTTATGAATGATAATCTAAAAGATAATAAAATCCATAAAATAGGTATATGCCATCATTGTGAAGATGTCGCAATAGATAGTTTAGGAAATATGTATGGTGCTCAGGAAGATGGAAAAATCATCATTACTTCTCCAGATGCTTTGACAAATACAGGAAAAAAAAATTTAAATCCTCATCTTGATGAGGAAAAAACTATTATTACCCCTCCAGTTAAACCACTAAATACTTTTGCAGATACGGAAGGCAGGCCCTTAGGTATTCATTTTGATGATGAGGGTAATTTAATCGTTGCAGATTCTCCTAAAGGATTACTTTCTATTTCTCCAAAAGGAAAGGTTACTACACTTTCTAATTCACATAATAATGTCCCTTATTTATTCGCAGATGATTTGGAAATAGATTCTAGTGGCATCATTTATTTCACAGATGCTTCTTCCAAATATGCAGTAGAAGAATTTACGCTGGATTTATTCGAACATCGTCCTCATGGTCGATTTTTATCCTACGATCCTAGTACAAAAAAAACGGAATTATTAATTGACAGTATGTATTTCCCCAACGGTGTAGCAGTAAGTCATGATAATGATTTTGTACTCATTAACGAAACAGGTACTTATCGAGTTTGGAAATATTGGATAGCAGGAGAAAATAAAGGAAACAAAGAAGTATTTGCAGATAATTTACCTGGCTTTCCTGATGGTATTTCTAGAGGCGAAAAGGGTATTTTTTGGCTCACATTAATTTCTCCTAGAAAATCAGCTTTAGATGGTATCATGCCTTATCCTTTATTACGAAAAATGGTCGTGAGATTACCTAAGTCCATACAGCCTAAATCTGGTACTTGGACGATGATTTTTGGGCTGGATAAAGAGGGGAATGTCATCGAATCCTTTCATGATTCTAAAGGAGAACATTCGCAGATTTCTAGTGTCCAGCAATATGGAAATAAATTGTATTTAGGAAGT
This sequence comes from Maribacter sp., assembly GCA_051275765.1. GTDB lineage: Bacteria > Bacteroidota > Bacteroidia > Chitinophagales > Saprospiraceae > JAHDCE01. The sequence goes on from JBNMOV010000251.1 coordinate 4,465, forward strand.
TTATTTGAAGAGACGATTGGCGTACTAGAACTACCTAAAAAATAGCATTTAATAATGAATAAAATATTCGAAGATTTAAAGATAGTAGAATTAGCTTCTGTCTTGGCAGGACCAAGTGTGGGAATGTTTTTTGCAGAATTAGGTGCTCAAGTCATCAAGATAGAGAATAAAAAAACAGGTGGTGATATTACTAGAAAATGGAAGCTGCCATCTGAAAAAAAAGACAATAATTATTCTGCTTATTTTTCTAGTATTAATTATCGTAAAAAACATCTTTTTTTAAATTTAAAAAATAAAGATGACTATGATCAATTAATTGAAATCATCAAGGATGCTGATATTGTTATTTCTAATTATAGAAAAAAACAGACAATTAATTTAAAGCTAGATTATTCGATAGTTTCTAGTATTAATCCTCATATTATTTTTGCTACTTTAACTGGTTTTGGGGATGATAATCCTCGTCCTGCTTTTGATGTAGTTTTGCAAGCAGAAGCGGGTTTTATTTTCATGACTGGAGAGCCTAATCGTCCGCCAGTAAAAATGCCTGTTGCCTTGATTGATGTCTTGGCAGCACATCAAATGAAGGAAGGTATTTTAATTGCCTTATTGCAAAAATCGAAAACAGGAAAAGGTGCTTTCGTGGAAATATCTTTATATAAAGCTGCTTTGGCTTCCTTAGTTAATCAAGCGACGAACTGGCTCATGGCAGGACATATTCCGCAGCCTATGGGAACACTTCATCCTAATATTGCTCCTTATGGTGACATATTTTATTCCAAGGATAAAAAAGCTATTGTCTTGGCAGTAGGTACTGAAAATCAATTTATTGCACTTTGTCATTCTTTGAAAATAGATATTTATGAAGAAGATTTTTTTAATAGCAATACGCAAAGGGTTATTCATAGAAGTAAACTTTCTGAGCATTTATCGAATGCTATTTCTACGTTTAAAATTGATATTTTAGAAAAAATATTCCTAGCAAATGAAGTACCTTATGGAAGAATTAGAAATATGAAAGAGGTCTTTGAATTACCAGAGGCACAGGCGATGATTTTGGAAGAAAAAATGCACGATGGAGGGATAAGTAAGCGGGTTAGGTCTGTTGCGTTTGAGATTAAGTAACTTTGATTTCACTATTAACTCATCCTTCTAATATCCCAAGAATGAGGGATTTAAAATTAGCATTTGAAAAATAAATATACATATTGTATCCTATTTTTTCTAGGTATTTTAGGAACAATTTTATTAGGTTATTTTACTAATCAAAATGAATTCCCTAAAATAGCCATTGGCTATGGTTTAATGTGGTCATTCTATTTGTATGTCATTCAACAAAGAGAAAGAAATCCGATTTGGTTATTGATTTTAATGGGGATTATTTTACGATGCATTTTACTCCCTGCTTACCCTCCCCTTTCTGATGATTATTTCAGATTTATTTGGGATGGTTATCTGAATATGGAAGGCATTAATCCATACGAATTAAAACCAGAAGAATTTATTCAATATCATGGCGAAAAACAATATCATTTTATTTATGAACAATTAAATTCCAAGATTTATTTTTCTGTTTATCCTCCCTTATTACAAGCTATCTTTTATATTAGTACGTGGCTTTTTCCAGAAAGTGTACAAGGTTCTGTCATCGTCATGCGATTGTTTTTAATCCTTTTTGAACTTGGTTCTATATTTTTTATATATCAGATATTAAAACGATTTTCATTACCTAAATGGCAAGTACTTCTATATGCTTTGAATCCCTTGGTTATTATAGAAATATCTGGCAATCTTCACTTTGAAGGAATGATGATATTTTTCTTAATGGGAAGCATTTATTTATTGACAAAATTCGATAATATTATTCCTTCTGCGATATCATTAGGATTGGCTATTGGAGCTAAATTACTACCGCTTATTTTTATTCCTTTTTTCCTTTGGAAATTGGGCTTTAAAAAAGCAATTATTTATGGTGTGGTCGCAGGAATAATATTCCTATTATCTTTCTTCATGCTATGGGATGAAACACTGCTTTATAATTTTAGAGAAAGCATCCGACTCTATTATAAATCCTTTGAATTCAATGGTGGCATTTATTATTTATGTAGAGAAATTGGATATCTATTTAGAGGCTATAATGAGATCGCAACGATAGGCCCTGGCTTAGCTATTTTCTCTGCTTTAGGGATAATCGTCCTAGCATTATTAGATAAGAAAAAAGATATTTCCAGATTACCCCTTTTATTTTTATTGGCACTTTCTTTATATCAATTGTGTTCTACCACAGTTCATCCTTGGTACATTGCTCCTTTGGTCGCTTTGGCTTCATTGACATCATCTAGGTATGCTATTGTTTGGTCTGGCTTGATTTTATTGACTTATATTAATTATTCTTATCAATCTTATTATGAAAATATTTGGATAGTGGGATTGGAATACATTTTAGTTATAGGGGTTTTAATTAAGGAATTAATTGTAGGAAAAAGAAAGAATATTCTACCCAATTCGACTAATTAATCAGCTCTTTACGCTAGCTGAAAATTGAGGCAAAATCCTATTAGGATCTCTTAGTACACTGTAAAGTAAATAGGTTATAGTGTACTAAGTATCTTTCCATAATTATTTGAAGTCCAGAAGAAATATTTGTAATACGTTTTTAAATAATCCTGTTCGTATTAGCGAACCTTATTCAAGTCACTCCCTTGATTTATACACGAAGTCAATTATTTAAACGCATATAAGATGCAACTTTTGATAAAAAATCAGTACAACAATGTGTGGACAAATCTCTATAG
>JBNMOV010000252.1:0-7249 GCA_051275765.1 Maribacter sp.
GTAACATCAGTCACTAATACTAAAGTTCCTTTAAGTAAGTTGATGTTGGAGAAAAAAGCAGTTGTTTAAAAAGTAGGATAAGGTCCTAGTTTTCTTCCTGTTTTTTGCTCGAATTTTGTTCGCCAATCATCACCATGTCTTTCTATCATGGTTTGTACTCCTTTTTCATTATTTGCTTTTACTGCCTTGGCTTCTTCTTGGCTTATTGAACCGCCTATTCGTTTCATAATGAAGCCATAAGGCAAGGCAAGTGAATCTGGAATCTCGTATCCTACAGCTACGGATTCACCATAAAAATGGAAGATGACAGGTTCTATTTCTTCTTTAGCTTTTCCTTTTTCTCTAAAACCTAAGAGTAATTTCCTCCCTTCCTCCGTTAGTTTTAAACTTTTGAGTGCTCCTTTTTCATCAAGGAAAATTATGTGCTGACAATCCTCGGATAAATTGAAACTGCCATCTATCATAGTCATTTCTCTATGGAAAATTAAACTACCATGATATCCGCATTTATGGATAGGGGCGGATTGATTGGAAATAGCTGATATGTATTTCTTTATCTCGTTTTCATCCGTAGTATTCAATACTTCATAGCTTTCTCCTTCACTGTTAGACATTTCTACGCTGACACGATCTATATTCTCAAAATAAGTATCAGGCAGTCCAGCAGTTCCACAAGAACTAAAGATGGAAATAAATAAGGCAATGGCAATTAGGTATTTCATTGAATGGACGTTTTGTATTGGTACGATGCTCTAAGGTATAAAAAAGGGCTGAGTTAATAACTTACTGTATTTTCAGATAATATTGAAAGTTTGATAAAATACGATTATCTTTACTCTATCATCAAATAAAAACAGCCATGTTAGAACATAATAAATTATTGATAGACAAGGATTGTCCAATGTGTAGTGTTTATGGCAGTTGCTTCAAAAAATCGGGCTGGATAGATGAACAGACACTAGAAACATATCAGGATGTAGATGCTAATTATGCGATAGATATTGATATGGACAGAGCTAGGAATGAGATTGCTTTATTGGATACGAAAACGACTGAAACGATCTATGGTATTAATGCAATGATAAAAATAGTGAGCCATGAGAAACCGCTGTTAGCTGCTGTATTGAATTCCAAATTTATTTTTCCTTTATTGAAAATGTTATACAGCTTTATTTCTTATAATAGGAAAGTGATTATTCCTGCCAGAGCTACATTTAATGCAAGGAATTGTACGCCAGATTCCAATTTAAAATATAGATGGGTATACATCATTTTCGTCGCTATTTTTACAGGTGTATTATTGAATCAGTTTACGTATTATTTGAATATGTATTTTGGTTTGGAACAGGATTGGAAACGGGAATTATTCATCTGTTTTGGACAGATATTATGGCAGATGACTGCCATCTATTTGATACAGAAAAAAAGTACGATGGAATACTTAGGGAATATGTCCACTGTTTCAATGATAGGAGGCTTTTTATTGATTCCTATTTTAATGTTTAATTATTTTTTCCCTATGCAAATTTATGCTTTGGTATCATCTTTTTTCGTAGTGGTAGGCATTATGTTTTTTGAACACATCAGAAGGTGTAAAATATTGGATGTTCCACTTTGGATGACCTTTTCTTGGGTGATGTTTAGGACAGTAGTTTTGGGCGCAGTGCTTATTGGTGTTTGGCTTTAAAAAACATAAACTTCGAAAGTTTTTAAAACTTTCGAAGTTTTGTTAATTTGTTGATATTGAATATATTAATCCAAAATTTAAAGGATATTTTAGATTTTATATTTTTGTTGAATTCGTTTCACTTAGCTTCCAAGTCAAATAAAAATTATTGCTTAATTCTCATTCAAAACCTCTCCACAATACTTACAATACTCTGCATCATCATCATGACCTTCTTGGGAACAAGAGCGACAAGCTTGTGTATTACTCTGTGTATTACTTTGTGCATTATCTGCGTTCATTAATTCAGCAGAAACAATACCTGTAGGCACAGCGATAATCACATAACCCATAATCATCAATGCAGCAGCAAAGAATTGCCCCAGAGGAGTTTCTGGACTAATATCTCCATAGCCGACTGTTGTAATGGTTACTATCGCCCAATAAATACTGATAGGGATATTGGCGAAATCCTTATTACTTGCACCTTCGATAACATACATCAATGATCCAACGACTATAACTACCAACAAAACAAAGGAAAGAAAAACCAAAATCTTAGCTCGACTTTTTCTAAGAGAAGTGATGATAATATTTCCTTGATGAGTATAGTGTCCTAGTTTGAAAATCCTAAAAACCCTAATCAGCCTCATGGCACGAATCATCACGAAAAACTGTGGCTGCGTACTCACAAAAAGAAGACTAAGATAAGTAGGAAGTATAGCTAGTAAATCAACTATACCAAAAAAACTAGTAGCGTATTTTATTGGTTTTCCTATACAATAGAGTCTAAGAACATATTCTACCGTAAATATAATAGTAAAAACCCATTCCAGAATGATAAACAGATCTCTGTAATCTGCACTGATACGCTCTACACTCTCCAGCATGACCAATAATACACTGGCCACAATGAAGAAGAAAAGTGCCGTATCGAAATACTTTCCGGCAGGCGTATCAGCTTCATAAATGATTTCATGTAATTTCTCCTGTAATGCACTCAGGTGCGTGTGTTTTGACTTCGTCATGGTTTATTATTGGTAATCTCTGCGGCAAGTTAGGGTTATTTTGCTTTTTAACATCTCCAAAAGTACAACATTCCTTTATTTATGACTGTTTAATAGTTATGATGTATGATTATTGTGGAATGAAATAACTTGATAATCTAATAACCAAAATATTTCCCTTTGCCCTATATTTGCAATATGAAAATGAATCTATCCATGTATCGTGGAATTATCGTCATAATTTCAATGATGTTCTTTTGGGGAATTAGCCAACAAAAGGCATCTGCTCAGATCAATCCGCCAGATTTTTTATGTGTAGAAAACGACACATTAAAATGGACACTTCCTGTAAATACCTGTGGACCATTTGTTTCTTATACCGTTTATTTCAGTGCTGATATTAATGGACCTTATACCATTTTAGAAACAGTTACTAATGCATTAACTACCCAATATTATCACATGAATGCGAATAGTGCTAATAATATATGGTATTACTATATAGAAAGTAATTTCAATTGCCCTGGAGAAATAACTATCCAGTCAGATACACTAGATAATCGAGATCCAGATTTTCCACCCATTGATGCAGTCACAGTAACAAATGGAGAAGTAGAAATTTTTTGGACACCAAGTCTAGCACCAGAAACAGCTGGTTATATTATTTATCAGAAAACAGATATTGGTAGTTTCGAACCTATAGACACGGTCTATCCAGAAACAGCGAATTATTATCTGGATTTGAATGCAGATCCTATTGCTAGTTCAGAAGAATATACTATAGTGGCGATAGATGGATGTGGGAATACTAGTATTTTTAATACTGCATCACAAGCATCTATTTTCCTAGAAACAGAGATCAATCCTTGTACACAATCAGCTACATTAAATTGGAATTTGTATAAAAATTGGACAGAAGGAATTGAAGAGCAAGAAATTTGGGTGAGTATCAATGGTGGAATAGCTGAATTAGCAGGAATAGCGACAGCGACAGATACAATGTATATTTACGAAAATTTGGATGATGGCAATGAATACTGTTTCACACTAAGAACGAATAGGAACAACAGTAGTTTTTTTGCAGAATCGAATGAAACTTGCCTAGTGGCAAGCATCATACAGCCGAATAGAAATCTAGTTCTACAGTCTGTTAGCTTTACGCCTGATGATGAGATAGAATTGATTTGGCAATGGGATACCAATTCAGAAATTAATAATGTGGATATCAATACTTCTTCAGAGAATGGTAATTATTCCAATCTGAATTCCTTCCCTCCAGATTTCCCTTTGACACCAAAAGATACCACTTATATCAATAATCATTCAGCAAACGATGGCAAGCAATACTTCCAAATCGTCACTACAGATGATTGCGATTCCACCAGTATTTCTAATTATGGAGCAACCATTTTCCTAACTGGAGAATCTAATACAGACTACACCAATTTCCTGTCATGGACACCTTTCGATATAGAAAATGCAACAATATTAGATTATAGGATTTACAAAAAAACAGCAGTAGGCGAAACAGTTATAGGAACAGCAGATCTGGGGATATTGACCTATACAGATTTAATAGAAATCAATGATATTTATGATGCTAATGCCTGTTATTATGTAGTAGGATATGCTAGGGTAGAATTGCCTAATGGCACAGTAATCTACATCCTCTCTCGCTCCAATACGATATGTCTACAGCAATTTACGAATATTCATTTTCCTAATGCTTTTGCTCCAAATGGCAAAAACAATATATTTAAACCACTCGTCGCATTTCCAAGCCTCATCGCTTCTTACGAACTCAATGTCTACAACAGATGGGGTGAACAAGTATTTACTAGTAGTCAATACGATCAAGGTTGGGATGGAAGAGTTAACGGAAAAACAGCAGCTACTGGCGTGTATGTTTATCAGATGAAACTGATGCAAGTAGATGGTAAAATGGAAGAAAATAAAGGGACAGTGATGTTGGTTAGGTAAAATAAATATGTTCCAAAGGAACAATCTGTTTATCGCTTATTACATATAAATTATATTTGCGTTTCGTAGGAACAGCCTGTTATAATACAATGAGATAGAGAACTATCATTTACAAAAAAAATAGTGATAGCAGAGCAGTCAAAGTAGCTGAGTAATTTCCACATAAAAAACATATCACGACCATATCGTAGCTACACTATTTATCAATAAAATATTGATAAATACAATCAACAATACCGAAATATTATTGTTAAATATCTTCCCAATAAGCATATTCGTTAAATTTAGCGAAAATTCGCTAAAAAAATTAGTATAATACTTCTCGAATCCTTATTTTTATAGAATATAGAGTGAAATATTATAAACATAAAAATCAATCAGCGATATGTCTAAGTATATGAGTATGGAAACCCTCAAGTTTCTATTACACGAAGTACACCATGTAGAAGAATTATTCCAATACGAAAGATTCCAAGAATATGATAAGGAAGCAGTAGATATACTATTGGATTCTGCGAAAGGTTTGGCAGATAAGGATTTCTATCCCTACATTAGACATATGGACGAAGAACCAGTTATTTATAAGGATGGACGAATTATCGTTCATGACTCCATAGGTAAGATGATGAAAGGCTATGCTGATTTAGGTCTGATAGGTGGCGTATTTGATTACGAAGATGGCGGAATGCAAATGCCAGGTACATTATTGAGTGCTTGTAATCATATCTTAGAATCTGCTAATAACCATTCTGTGGGTTATATGGGATTGACTACTGGTGCAGCTAATTTGATTGCATCTTTTGGTAGCCAATACTTGAAAGATACTTATGTAGAAAAAATGATTACTGCAGAATGGACAGGTACAATGTGCCTAACTGAGCCACAAGCAGGTAGTTCACTTTCTGATGTCACTACTTCTGCTACTCCAGACGAAAGCGGAACATACGATATCAAGGGACAAAAAATATTTATCTCAGGAGGAGATCATCAATTTACAGATAATATCGTTCACTTGGTATTAGCAAGAATAGATGGAGCACCTGCTGGAACAAAGGGGATTTCTCTTTTTGTGGTTCCTAATCATATGCCACAAGAAGATGGTTCTATGCTAGATAATGATGTAATAGTAGCAGGTGATTTCCAAAAAATGGGACAACGTGGATATGCTACAGCACACTTAGTATTTGGAGAAAATGATAAGTGTAAAGGTTATCTAATAGGCGAAGCGAATAGAGGACTGAAATACATGTTCCAAATGATGAACGAAGCAAGGATAGAAGTAGGAATTACTGCTACATCCATTGCTACAGCAGCTTATTATGCTTCATTGCAGTATGCTAATGAACGTCCACAAGGAAGAAGAATTCTTGCATCTGGTAAAAAGAATGCAGAAGCAGAACAAACGCTTATTATCAATCATGCTGATGTAAGAAGAATGCTTTTATTACAAAAAGCAGTAGCAGAAGGAGCATTGAGTGTGATAGTAGAAAGTGCTATGCATGCAGATAAGCATCATGCAGCTACTGATCCAGCTGAAGCTGCGAAACACTATTTACTACTAGAATTTTTAACACCAATCGCCAAGACCTATCCTTCAGAAATGGGATCAACATCGGTGAATAATGGCTTGCAGATATTGGGAGGTTATGGTTTCTGCTCTGATTTTGTATTGCAACAATACTATAGAGATATTAGAATTTGTTCTTTATACGAAGGAACAACAGGTATCCAATCCATAGATTTACTGGGACGTAAAGTGACCATGCAAAATGGTAAGGCACTGCAATTATTAATGGAAGAAATGCATGAAACCATCGAAGCAGCTATGACGCATGATGAATTGAAGCCTTATGCAAAGAAGTTGGGAGATAAATTAGCTTTGACGCAGAAAGTATTGGGTGGATTGATGGGATTTGCAATGAAAGGAGACTTTGAAAGATATTTGATGGATGCGACTGCATTCATGGAATTTACCAGTACAATCGTTATAGGATGGCAGTGGTTGAAAATGGCTGTTGTAGCTAAACAAGCACTAGTATCTGGCAAAATGACTTACAATGAAGAATTCTACGAAAGTAAGGTTCATACCATGAAATTCTTTTTCAAATACGAAATGCCTAAGACATCTGGCTTAGCTGAAATATTGATGGATACAGAAGTATTGACAATAAAAGAACAGGTAAAAGTGGCATTTTAACTATTTGGTTTTAAAAAACTGTACAGAATAAAAACCTTGATAGCACATTGCTATCAAGGTTTTTTTATTAAAAAAAGCCATAATGTTTTGTTATCCATTATTTTGGTATAAAAAATGAATAAAAAATCTTGTTGTCTATAATTGAAATTAAAATATTCCTTAATATTGTTATATGATAGCAATGAGAACACACAAAAACTATTCTTGGAATCATCTCTAAGTACACTGTAAAGTAAGTTAGTTAAAAATTTGAAGGATGAATTTTGTATCAAATCAATGAACGCCCGCAGCCTAATAGCCTTAGCTATTAAGGCGAGGACGTGAAGCAGAGTTGGAACAAAAGGCACTTTCAAAACTTAACATTACTTACTTTACAGTGTACTAAGGAATGAAAATTAA
>JBNMOV010000253.1:0-7245 GCA_051275765.1 Maribacter sp.
AATGCCAAGCAAGCAGCTCATTATTACAAAGCAGCATTTGGATATCAATCTTTGGCTTATTCTGGTTTAGAGACGGGTAATAGAGCGACAGAATCTTATGTTATCGCACAAGATAAAATCCGTTTGGTGTTGACTTCTCCACTTCATAGTGGTTCTGAAATAGGAAAGCACATTGACAAGCATGGAGATGGTGTAAAAGTAAATGCTCTTTGGGTAGATGATGCGACTTATGCTTATAATGAAGCTATGAAAAGAGGAGCTACTTCTTATATGGAACCTCTAACAGTAGAAGATGCAGATGGAAAAATAGTTCGATCTGGAATCTATTCTTATGGAGAGGTTGTACATATTTTTGTAGAGCGTAAGGACTATAATGGTGTTTTCTTACCTGGTTTCAAAAAATGGGAAACTCGTTATAATCCTGAATCTGTAGGATTGAAATTCGTGGATCACATGGTAGGAAACGTACAATTAGGAAGAATGAATCATTGGGTAAAATTCTATGAGGAAGTGATGGGATTCACTCAAATCATGTCTTTTGACGATAATGATATTTCTACAGAATTCACTGCACTCATGAGTAAAGTAATGAGTAGTGGAAATGGTAGAATCAAATTCCCTATCAATGAGCCTGCTCCAGGATTGAAGAAATCACAGGTGGATGAATATTTGGAATTTTATGAAGGAGAAGGTGTTCAGCACATTGCTTTGGCTACTGATAATATCATCAAGACTGTAACTGAATTGAGAGATAGAGGTGTGGAGTTTTTGAATATTCCTACTACTTATTATGATGTATTGGAAGAACGTGTAGGAAAGATTGATGAGGATATTGAGCCTTTGAAGGAGTTGGGGATTTTGGTGGATAGAGACGATGAAGGTTATTTACTTCAGATTTTCACTAAAACAGTACAAGCTAGGCCAACGATGTTTTTTGAAATCATCCAGAGAAAAGGAGCAACTTCTTTTGGAAAAGGAAATTTCAAGGCATTATTTGAAGCGATTGAAAGAGAGCAAGAATTAAGAGGAACGTTGTAATTTAGATATTAGAACGCTTTGCTTTGAGATACTAGATTTTAAAAAAAAGGTTTGAGAACTTCGTTCTCAGACCTTTTTTTAATTCCACTCTATTCTGAATAAAATATTAGGTGTAAATTCTAATAAATACTTTTCTATTTCTAATACTTCTATATCATTAGGATCATCATATTCATCTATGATACTTTCTGAATAAGTAGTGCTAAAAACATTGCTTCTATTATAAATATTAGTCAAAGAAAATCCTAGTCTACCCTTCCATTTGCTAGTCAATTTATGAGGAAAAGTATAGACCATAGAAAAATCCAATCTATGATAATTTGCTAATCTAGTACTATTTATTTTCCCTAAAAGAGGATTAGCTATTACATATTCATCGCCTTCTTCATCTACAAAAGTTTCTATTTCTGTACTGGACAATGCTGTAAATGGCAAACCAGAATGATAATTCCAGCCTAAGGATATTTCCAAAGGATGCCATTTAAATAAATGCATCCAGCCTAATGTATGACGTTGATCATGAAAGGCAGGAAAAGAATTATTACTTAATTCAGGAAAGGTATAATTTGCTTTACTCCAAGTATAACTTATCCAAGAACGATAACGTTTCCATCGTTTTTTGAGCAAAATATCAATGCCTAAGATATCAGAAGTCCCTGAACTAAAATTGTCTGTTACTTGTGAACCAAAGCTTGTAGAAAGAGATGCAATATTTGATAGCTTTTTGGCATAAGCTTCTACATCAACTTGCCAACCTTTCTTTTTGAAAATAAATCCTGCTGCCAATTGTTGGCTTTTGATAACTGAATTTTCTTCTTCATCTGCCAATATCCAAATTTCATTATTGACACCTAATGTATTAAATTCTAATTCTACCAATTGACTAATAAACTGGTGATGCAAACCTCCATTTAATTTTAATCTAAGAGAGGGAATCGCTTGCCATTGCAAAGAAAAACGAGGTTCTACAGAATGTGCAGTAGCTCGATTAAAATAATTATAGCGAAGTCCTCCATTCAATAACCATTTTTCATTTTGAAAAATATAATCTAAAAAGACACTTTGGGTTTTTCCTTTTCCATTATTAGATTCTTCACTATTAGGTTCAAAAAGTAATGTTTCATTAATATTAAATGCTACATTCTGAATAGTAAAATGATATCCTGTATTAATTTCATGCTGCTCATTAAAGCTATATTTACTTTCTAATCTTAATCTAAAATCTTCTACTGTATTAGATTTAGAAATATTTTCGATAGGATTATTTATACTATCTGTTGTTATTAAATATTGATAATTATATTCAAAATCAGAATAAGCTGCATTTAGTTTAGATGATAATTTATCATTCCAATCTCTTCCCCATTCTCCACTTATTCCCCAATTTTTCAATCTCAATTCATCTCTTACATCATAATCTTCAATAGAATTATTCACTTCATAATCCAATGAATTCCTTCCTGTAAAAGCACTAACATAAATCTTATCTTTCTTTGTTGGATTTAATAACCATTTTGCATTAGCATCATAAAAAGAAAAATTATTAATCAATTCTAATGGTTCTTCTTCTTCCTCATTTTGATCTTCATTACTTTCTACTTTTGTTCCTTGAAAAATCTTATTCTTTAGATTATTAAAGGTAGGAGAACCCCATAAATCTGTAAATGATCTGCGATAAGAAACAATCAATGCAGACTTATCTTTCCAAATAGGAATTTCTGCGAAAGCATGTCCATGTGTAAAATTAAGACCTGCTCCTATCTTTATTTTTTCTGATACTTTTTGAGTGCTATTGATATCAATTATACCAGATACTCGTCCTCCATATTGTGGACCAAAATTTCCTCGCCAAACATTGACTTCATCTACAATATATGGATTAAATGCAGAAATAGAACCAAAAAAATGTCCCGTATGATACATAGGAATTCCATCCCAAAGCACCAAATTCTGATCTGGCGTTCCTCCTCGAATATGTAATTTACTGGCAGATTCATCTGGACTGATCACACCTGGCAAAAGCAATACAGATTGCATGACATCTGGCTCTATTTGACCTGGCAAAATATTCATTTTATCTGGTTGTATTTTCACTTCATTGGCATCACTTCCTAAGTAAATACCATCCATTAAATACCCTGTTACTTTGACTGCTACTGACTCATATTCATCTAGTTTCATTACAAAATTCCTACAAGGTTGATTCAATAATTCCCTCACAGCAAATCGCTGTGTTTCATAACCCATGAAGCTGATTTCTAAAGAATCAATTTTGGAGAATCTACCTTTTAATTTGAAGTTGCCATTCTCATCTGTAGCTGTACCAATATTGCTATTCAAAATATAGACATTGGTATAGGAAAGTCCATCTTGAGTGAGTTCATCTTGAATATTTCCACAAATAGATAATGATGGTGAACGAGTATCAAGTTCTTCTTCTATTTGTTTATTTTCATCTGGAGAAATGAGAATATATTTTTCTTCAATGAATTCAAATTTTACTTTTTCCTTTTTTAAAATAGCTGTCAAAACTAAAGAGAGAGGTGTGTTATCGAAGTTTCCATTGACTTTAATATCCTTTATTAAATCATTGCTATAAGAAAAGGAAATATCATATTCCTTTTCTAAATTTTCAAAAACTACTGATAATAATTCATCATCAAAAGCAATAGTAACGAGTATATCATCTTGGGCTTTCATTAAGAAAGAGCAACAAATAAATATACATATTCCTATATATTTTCGCATCTATTGAGAATCTATTCTAATCACAAACAAGGAGTTTTCAACTCCTTGTTTGTGATTAGAATTATTTACTTAAAGTTACTTCATTTCCTTTTATAAGGTAAGATATTCCCATTGGTTCAAAAACCATTTTCAATGCAGTTTCTATATCTTTATGTAAAAATATTCCTGTAAATATTTCTTGATTATCAATATTATCTGCTTGGATATTAATATCAAATTGAAGTTCTAATGCTTGGATAACTCGTTCTAAAGGAATAGTATCAAAACGGGATAATCCTTTTTTCCAAGAAGGATTATCTTCTACTTCAAATGTAGACGTTTTTAATTGTCTAGTGTCTAATGATGATTTTTGACTTGGCATCAGTTGGACAGTTTGTTCATTAGATTTTACTTCTACTTCTCCAGTATAACAGCTTACTTCAAAAACCTTATTTCTAGTATAAATATTAAAACTTGTTCCTAATACTGCGACTGTTCCATTATCAGAAACTACTTTAAATTGAGAACCTTTCTTCACTTTAAAAAATGCTTCTCCTTCTAAATTTACTACTCTTTTTTCATTCCAATCCTTCGTATTGAAATTTACTTTGGATTGATGATTCAAAAGTATTTCAGAACCATCTGGTAATGTGATGTTTTCTTGTTCTGCGAATTGCGTTTCAAAAGTAGATATATTATTTCCAAAGGGATTAAACATAAAAAAGCCTACTAATAATAAAATTGATGCAGCAACAGCCACATATTTCATGAATGAAAGGCGTTTAATTTTTGCTGTTGGAGGATTTTGTTGACTAGTCTTTTTTGCTTTGAGTTTAGCAAAGGCCGCTTGTTTATCATAGGCTGGCAATTTCAATTGATCTACACCATCTACAATGCGTTTCAAGTCATTGAAATCATCTTGACTTTCAAGAGATTTAAGTTCTTTTGCACTTAAATCTCCACTTAGCCAACGAGCCAATAAAGTATCTTTATCGTTTAAATCAGACATGGTAATTTTATTTCAATATAATAATGGTTTTGTAAAAAAACAGTTTTTTAGGTTTCAATAATAAAACAACTGAATACTAAAATACCCTACTTTTCACATCAGTCCTTATCATATTCTTTTCGTCAATACTCTCAATGCTTTCAATGCTTTATGCATTCTTTTCTCTATAGCTTTTACACTCACTCCTAGCATTTCTGCTATTTCTCTATACGTTTTCTTATCTATTCTATTCAATAAAAAAACTTCTCGTTGTCCTTCTGGTAAATCAGCAATAGCTTTTTCTAATTGTTGTTTAAATTCTTGTTCTTCCAATAAAAATTCAGGTGTTTCTTTAGAAGAACTTTCATTTTGTTGCTGTTGGAATTTAAGAACTACTTTTTGGTGTTTCACTTCATTTAGAAAAAGATTGTTAGCTATCGTAAATACATAACTCTTTGCTTTTCCTATGGCTACTTTAGCACAATTGCTCCATAATTTCACAAAGGATTCCTGTACCAAGTCTTCTGCTTGATTCAAATTTCCACACTTATAATACATGAAGTTTCTCAGTCCTTCTGAATGTTCCATGAATACTTTCTCAAATACTTCATCCTTGCAAATTGACATATATAAAGTTTTGCTGATGTAAATATAAGCCAAGAGAATGAAGTTATTTAGACTATCTCAAAAATTTATCTCTTGGATTAGGAAACGAATTTCTATTCGAGCATCAAAAAATATTTTCCAAAAAAACAACAAACAGGAGTAGGGTATTTTAAAGCTTAGTGGTTTTACTCATATATCAGCAATTGTATTGTATTTGTTCATCACAAAAAATAATGAATAATGAAAAACCATCACACCTATCAAATCACTATAGTAGCATTAATACTTTTACCTCTTGTCTTAATGGCTTGGAAAATGAATCAAGGATATTTATCTAATCAACAGTTTTCCGCTGAAAATCAATATGAAGTCAAAATGAACTTCATGACTAAGGGTGGGAAAGAGCAGCTTTTTATCAAGTCTTATATTCCTCAAAGTAATGTGCATCAAAATATCTCAAATGTAGGTGTCTTTTCTCAAGGACTTGATTTTCAGACATCGAATGAAGATGGAGGATTAATAGGAGAATGGAACAAAAGACAAGCTAAGAATAAGCACCAAGTTTCTTATGCTTTTCAATATCAAGGAAATGAGATGAAATATCATATTGATAAAAAAATCCCTATAGATATCTCTACTCTTCCAGACTCTTTAAATACATACATAGAGGCTTCTGAACATATACAATCTGATCATCTTGAGATTATCCAACTAGTAAAAATTCTTACATCTGAGAATGATAAGTTACTCGATGCTACTCAAAAGATCTATAATTATACTGTCTCTATTACTAAAAATAGTACAAATGAATTAACTGATGCATTGACTACTCTTCATCAGCAAGAAGCTTCTTGTAATGGAAAAAGCAGATTATTTGTAGCATTATGTAGAGCTAAAGGAATTCCTGCTAGAGTAGCTGGTGGTATTATTTTACAACAAGGTAAAAAACGAACATCTCACCTTTGGTCTGAAATTTGGGTACAAGGAAATTGGATTCCATTTGATACATTAAATGAGCATTTTGCGAGTTTACCTGCCAATTATTTAGAATTATATAAAGGCGATTATTTCCTAATTAGTCGTTCTACAGATATAGAATTCAATTATCTTTTTGATATTCAGAGAGAAGAAATATTCACACAAAAAACTACATCTGCTCTTACACTTTGGGCATTACCTATACAAGCAGAAATTCCAATGGGATTACTAAAAGTCATTCTTTTACTTCCACTTTGTTCCTTGATGATTGCTTTATTTAGAAATGTAATTGGAATGAAAACCTTTGGTGTTTTCTTGCCTGCCATCATTACTGTAGCTATCGATGGTTTAGGTGTAGGATTTGGAGTTATGATGTATTTATCTGTAGTGGCTGTAGTTGGATTATTACATTATCCATTAACTAAATGGGGTTTATTACACACGCCTAAATTGGTCATCATGTTGGTGGGTGTAGTCAGCACATTATTAGGATTGACTTATTTAGGAGTTGTTTATCAAAGTATCAGTTTAAGTTCTGTCATATTTTTCCCAATTATCATATTGAGTATTGCTGCTGAGAAATTTGCCAAAGTTATCATGGAAGAAGGGATACAAGATGCTCTTAAAATACAAGCACAAACCTTGATTGTTGTCTTACTTTGTTATGGTGTATATCATGTAGATTTCCTCACTGGATTCTTTTTAACCTTCCCAGAAACGCTGGCAATTATTGTAAGCATCATGCTCTTATTAGGTAGATGGATTGGATTAAGATTATCAGAGTATAGAAGATTTTCTTGGATTGTTAGTTAGGATGTTTCTAATGTTTTAACCTCTCCTAACCTCCCCAAAGGGAAGGGACTTATTTACTTAAATCATTATAATATGTTTAATTTTCTTAGAAAAAA
>JBNMOV010000254.1:0-7178 GCA_051275765.1 Maribacter sp.
GAAAGTGCTACACGAACAATGTAATCTTTGTCGCTTTCTTTAGTCGTCCCTTGAGTAGATGTTGCAGGTATCGTCCAATAACATCCTTTTAGCTGCCCATAACTCACACAGTTCTTACTTTCACTGGGAATTTTATTAATCATTAAATTAATTAATTTATAATTTAACGCTCTTTTATAAGATTCTCTTTCTTCATCTGTATTTCCTTTAGTGGGAAGATCTAATGAAAAAACGGATGGAGTAAATCCTTCTTTTGCCAATTTTTCTGAAACAAAATTGATTTTTGCGGCGGGCAAAGTATCATTGATAAAGTTGACGAATTCACGTGTATTTTGATAAGCATCATGAATTCTTTGTTTCATTGAAGGTAATTGTTTCGCTAATATTTCAATCTGAAGATTGGTCGCTTCGTTATCGCAAAGTCTTAGATGTATTTCTATTTTTTGCATCAAAGCTGCCGTTTTTTTATTTCCTACACAGTAGCCAGCAGTACATAGTCCGCCACTTGGAAATTTCGATCCACTAGCAAATGAAATAGTCCTAATTGTTGAGAGTATTTCATCTTCACCTAAAAAATGTACATTAGGACAAAAGGTTTGATCTAAAATAAAAACTGGATCGATGGCAATTTCACCAGTTGTAGTTGTACGTTTTTTACTTAAAACAGCCTTTAAGTTGATAAGGTTTGGAACTTCGACTCTAGGGTTTGTCGGAATTTCAGCGATGATATAAGGAACAGCATCTTCGTATGCCATTTTATCTAAAATGATATCGATACTTTGAACCATATCATGATCACCATCCACTGCTAAATCTACCACTTCAACATTATTAATACAAGCAGCAACTCGTCTTGCTTGGTCATTTGTTCCACCATAACAATTTGTAGGAACAATAATTTTGATAGCCTTTCCTTTATGCTTTTCTAGTGCATCGTGAATGAGCCCCATTAAAATTGCATATTGAATAGATAATCCACTAGAACCAAGTAGCACTTTTGTATTTGTACCAGTAATGGCTGCAATTGAATCTAAAGCCAGTGTTTTGTTGACTTCGACATTACTTTCCTTATGATCAAAAGAAGATTGCTCTATTAGCATTTTTAAGGCAGCAAGAGAATTGGCTGGCGTCATTGCAATAGTTTCTCTTCTTCTAACATGCTGAATGTCTGAGATATAACTTTTGTTTTGTTCACCATTTACTAATAAAAGACTTCCTATCTGAGCATGAATATTGATAAAAAAGTCAATATTTGGGCTGAGATCAATATTAGAAATTTCATCTTGTTGTGAAATGAAAATGGTACTACCGTTAAACACGGAAATCTCTTCTACTTTCTCAACTTGCTGTAAATCAAATTGGTAACCATAAACACTTCTTAATATTTCAATATCAAAGAAATGAGGTAATTCACCGGAATAGATGATTTGAGTGTTTTTATTATCTAATAAATTTTTTCTTAGAATGGCCAAAATAGGAACGGTCCTTGATGAAAAACTGATTACATTATTTGGTTCTAGCTGATGCAAGTTAGCAATGGCCCATTCTAGCAAACAAGATAATGGATGACCTAATCGAATATAGTCGAAAGCAGTAGGTAATTCACTGAGTGCGGATGATTCAAAATTATTGGTATTAAATAAGATTTCAAACTGTTCTAAAAATTGAGTTTTCGCCAATTTTTCATCATAAATATCTAGTCGATGTGTAGTTAGACTCAACCAATCAGTTGGTATATTTTCTAATACATCTTTAATATAATCTAGCATTGTATTGCCGTCCATAATATTCATCTTTAGGTAGGTCGGCAATATACATTAATCGTAGCATTTCGCTATGATTAATGTCGTGTAATCTGTGATTACAAGGGTAAGGAGTATTCTATATTAAAAATATGTTGGCTGAGATAGAACGACGTCTGCCAAAATTCTGTGACTAATATTCAGGATACAATAAGCCTATATCTAATAAGGGACGAGAAACAAATAAACGCTATATTCTAACTTGCCTTTTTGTTTGCTAACTTCGTTGAAAATACTCGCCATAGCTAAGGCTATGTCTGCGTTTTTCGCCTTATTAGCAAGCAAAAATCCTGCTTTATAAGTGGTATCGTTTATTTATTTCTCATCCCTAAAGGGCATCTATTCGATCAGCAAGGCATTTTTATTTTTTAGCGGTGTAGTTTTTCTTGATGTATGAGACATCTTCTATTTCTGTATGAAAAGTATCAGTATTTTATATCCAATGTATTTTTCATCTAGATTTATGAGTAACTATATCCGTAAATCCAATCTCTATTCCCCCTTTTCCTTCCTTTTCAAAGTATACCTAAACCCAACATACCCTTCAGTACCTCTAATCGGACCCCAAGCAAATGAAGTATCAAAATAAGGATTAAATGGATTGTCTGCTGATACGATAGGGTTGGCTTGAGTGAAATTAAGGATATTTTCTGCACCAGCATACCATTCAAATGCCTTCCATTTGTACGTGAATTGAGCATTCAGTAAGGTGTAAGGTTTGGAGAAATCGCTTTGTTGGAAATCGTCTGGATAAAACTGAGTATCTGGCAATGTTTTTTTGCCATGCCATTGTGAATTGACATCTAAGTGCCAAGGTTTTCCTTTAGGAGCAACAGATAGCGAAGTCAAGAATTTATGTTTCGTGATGAAGTTCATGGATTGTTTTTCGCCATCTTCAATATCACGATGCTTCATATCCAAGAAGTTATAAGATAGTTTGATGTTGATCCATTCCCACAAATCGAAGCTAGATTCTATCTGAAAGCCATTTCCTACAGCTGGTTCATTATTGTTTTCAAATACGATGGCATCATGAAATTCATGATAATGTGGCTGCACGTGATTCGTGAAACGAGTCTGATAATAATCTGCCGTTACACTTCCAGACATATTGGACGTTTCGAATTTCTGCGTGATATTTATACCATAATTCCATGCCTCATCTGGCTGCAATAATTCATGAATATGTATATCTCTTTGAGAAGATAATACATTAGCTTGTTCAGCGAATACTTTTGGTCTATGCCAGCCATATCCTGCTGATAATCTGATGTCTGTCTTTTCCTTTGGCGTATATTTGATGAGGGAACGTGGCGATAATTTCCATCCAAAAATATTCAGATGATCTGCTTTCAATCCTAGCATGAACGTCATCTTATTATCTTTAGAAAAGAAGGTGTTCTCTGCAAAGACGCCAGGTACGATTTCCTTAGTTTCATACGTGCCATCAAAACTTTTGTCGAGTGGATTATTGCTAAAGGAAATTACTTCATCTAAATCCAAGTATTTGAAACTTGCTCCAGCTCTTATGTTACTACCATTCTTATAGATCCATTCATGCTGCAATGTCGCATTGAATAAGGTTTGTGTTCCTTCATAATTCGTTTCGCCAAACCAAGCATCTTGCTGATGATATTGTCCAGAAAGAATCAAGGTCATTGCATTGTTTTCATTGAAACGATAAGCATTTCTATCCCAAATATCGAATTGGTTATACTTGATTTGCTGCCCATAAACAGTGCTAGAACCTAGGTCTGTTTTAGGATCGAAATTTTCTTGTCCGCCTACTCTTTGTTCATTTGTGAATCGGATTCCACCTCTATTAGAATAGCCATTTTCTCGTCCGTTCCCTATCGTCCATTTATCCAAAATCTCGTAACGAGTCAATTTAGGAAGATCTAGGAAATTATCATCATTTCGATCCCATTTAGCAGCTGGTTGTACCATATGTACGCCTATGAAATGCTTAGATTTTCCTAAGTCATAAGTACCATATACATTGTATTGAGATTCCAAAAAACTATTCAGAAAAAGATTAACATGTAATTTGGGTGCCTTTTCTGGCTTCTGGAGAATGACGTTGATTTGTCCACTGATACTTTCAGCTCCTTGTAGCACAGAATTTGTTCCCTTAGAAATAAATATCTGCTCCACAAAAGGTCCTGGCACAGAACTAACTCCATAGCTATAAGACAATCCTTGAATCAATGGTTGACCATCCAAGAGTAGTTGATTATAAATACCACTCAGTCCTAATATTTTCAATTCTTTGGAATTGGTGACGATATTAGTCGTGGCAGGTTCTACGGAAGCATTGGTATTAAAACAGCCGGCGAGATCGCAACAAGCTGCTTTTCCTAATTCCACATTATTGATGATTTCTACTTTCATAGGAGAGGAAGAAGAAATGAATGCTCCTGTTTTCTTCCCTTCTACGATGACTTCAGTCAAGGTCGCATCAGATTTCAGTTCAACCATATAATCTGCATCACCAAATACATTGATAGTGTCATTAATATAACCTACATAAGTAACGATAATTCGTTTATCTTCGATATCATCGCCAATGAGCATAAATTCTCCCATTACATTTGTAGCATCGCCAACAGATGTACCAATCCAATGGACTGTAGCACCAATAAGAACTTCCATATTTTCATCGATGATCGTTCCTTTTACGGTTTGTGCATGGATGTTTTGGAATAGGAATGCGAGTATGAATATTGATATTGCCTTTTTCATCTTGCAAAGGTATTAGTTTTGTGCATTCATTGCTTCATTATCATTTCATTTTGATTGTTTTATGGATTACATTAATAAGCACAATCAATCCAAACATTGATAAAATCCTCCTTTTACATATTCATTATCCTTACACCATTGATCCATATTAATAACATAAGCAGTAGCATTAAATTTTTTCTTTATTTCAAGTAGAGCTATTTCTGCTTCATTTTTAGTTTTGAAGTTAGTAATGATGGTATAATATCGTTTGTTTTTTTGATAAATACCAAAGTGTCTAGTATCTAAATGATACTTATAATCATAAGCGATGATGTCTGTTGCTCGATTTTTTTCAAATTTAGCAGCTTCTAAATTTTTATCGCTTCCAGCTACGATTACCCAATTTTCTGTATAGTATTCTGGAATATAAATATTAGCTTTTTTTGCTAAATATTTGGATAGGTTTTTTCCTGTATCATAACTAATAGAAGGTTTATCATAAAAAGGGAAGTCGCTAGATAATTGCTCTTGCAATTCCTCATCTTTAATTCCAATCTCTTTTAAATCATCATCTTCCCAAATAAATAATGAAAAAGTATCTTGTTCTAAATATTTACCATCTTCAGCTAGATATTGTTGTGACCATTGACGAGTAATGATATCTTTTATTCCATTTTTATTGATGTCAATCAACCAGCTTTCTATATTTCCAGAACTACCTTCGTAGCCATAATTAAAAGCTAATATCTGATGGTGTAAAAAAACATTTTCATCGTTATTTAAAATTAAATAATGTAACTGAAAACTCTTCGTATCATCATGATGCTCTCGTATAATCAACCCTTCTGAATGAGCGGTAAGATAAAAACGATGCACAGCATAGAATTCAGAATAGGCTAATTCAATATCAAATGTTTCTAAGTTTTTTTCAAATAAATAAAAAAAGGAGCTATCTATTTTTGTTCCAATAAAAGGATAGATACTTGTTGCTTCAAATTCGCTAGAACGATGATATTGTGCATGATAATGAATGGCATCCATTTCTATTTCTTTGAATAGATTACTGAATCTTTCCATATCATTTTGTGCTCCTGCAAAGGCTGGAAAAAATAACAGGACAAAAATATATTTAAACATAATATTACGTGTTTTACGCATTCTAATTACGAACTTTTACTGAATTAAGCAACTACTTATCTTTCTGTTTTGGCGTCCAAATCAAAATCAATGAAACATCAAGTCATGAATGTAAGAGGAATAGCTTTTCTAATTCCTAATAATGTCTAATTTTTGTACCTTCGCAGGCATAGATTTTTTAGCAATAAAAACAGTCCGTTTACCATGACCAAACTAACTATAGGCATTATAAGAGAAGGTAAAACTCCACCAGATTCAAGAGTACCACTTACACCAAAACAATGTAGGCATATTATAGATAATTATCCTGTAGATATCAAAGTATCTCCATCGCCAGGAAGATGTTATCCGGACGAAGAATACAAGGAAGAAGGAATTGAAATGGTAGAGGATCTAAGAGCCTGTGATTTATTGATGGGCGTAAAGGAAGTTCCTATAGATCTGTTGATTCCTAATAAGGTATATCACTTTTTTTCGCATACCATCAAGAAGCAAGTATATAATCGTAAGTTGCTAAGAGCCTGTATAGACAAGAATATCCGCTTGATAGATTACGAAGTATTGACGAATGAGAAAGGACAACGACTGATAGCATTTGGCATATTCGCAGGAATGGTAGGTGCTCACAATGCCTTGATGACTTATGGTAGAAGAACGCAAGAATTCTCTCTGTCTAGAATGAAGGATTATTTTGACTATGCAGCTGCAGTAGCAGATTACAAAACAATGGATTGGGCACCTTGCAAAATCGTATTGACTGGAGGAGGTAGGGTAGGAACTGGTGCTAAAAATGTACTGGATGATATGGGAATAAAGGAAGTCAATCCAAATGATTTTCTGAATATGGATTTCAATGAGGCGGTATATACACAACTAGATTGTCCTGATTATGTAGAAAGAAAAGACGGAACTGCATTCGACAGACAAGATTTTTATACTAATGCTATTGCCTACCAAAGTTCTTTCGAGCCATACACCCAAGTAGCAGACATCATGATCAATGGAATTTATTGGGATAATGCTGCACCTCAGTTTTTTACCAAGGAAGATATGCGTTCTCCTGATTTCAATATCAAAGTGATCGCTGATGTGACCTGCGATATTGCTCCAGTATCCAGCATTCCATCCACGATTATTGCCTCCACTATAGCAAACCCAATTTTTGGCTACAATCCTCTGACAGAAAAAGAAGATCAGCCGTACCAAGAGGGTATCATAGACATGATGACTGTAGATAACCTTCCAAATGAACTTCCTCGAGATGCTTCCAAAGCATTTGGTGAGCAGTTCATCGAACACATTTTGGGAGAACACTTGGATTTGGAAAAAAGTGATATTTTGACAAGAGGGAGCGTCTCTAATTATGGGGACTTAGGGGAGCATTTTTATTATCTGAAGAATTACTTGGTAGGGAAAGAATAGTTTTGAGCACGTATAGGATGAGAAACTAATAAAATTCCATTCTAATTGCCTACTTCCTAATGGTCATTTTGCCTGTTAACTTCGTCGAAAAGC
>JBNMOV010000255.1:0-7157 GCA_051275765.1 Maribacter sp.
AGCTCCTTAACTTCTCCTGTATATCCATCCAATGGCTGCATAAAACTGAAATAAATCATCGGAATATTATCAGCAAATGCTCCTACTACTTTCCATTCTTTTTTAGATTCGAATAATGATTTATCCTGTGTCGCATCATTCTTTTCTTTTTCTTCCATTTTACCAAATTGATTCCAAGGAATACTTTTTATCGCCGCTTCTACTATCCCAAAACCATCTCCATTTTTAGGATTATCCAATTGATAAACAACTTGCTCCTCTAAAATAGCTGCCATCTGCTGAAATGCTTTTTCTAAATTCTTATGCACCACAGGATTTTCAAAATGTGTATAAATAGGATCTACACAATTATATTGTGAATAAATTTCTGCTGTAATACTATATCGTCCTTTTTTATCTCGATAAGGATACATCGCCCAATAAAAACTTCGTGTACTTAATGTAGCGTTAACCTTATTTTTAAAATTAAAATTAGGTGTTCCTTCTTCTATAGCTGCTTTGGCTGCTTTCATAAAAGCATCTGCATTATAATTTTTAGGTAATTTTCCTTGCAGTTCCGTTATTTTCAATGGAGCGATCATATTCATCCTTCCATTTTGCCAAGTCAAGATATTTTCTTTGTAATTAGGTTCTTTTCCTTGGTGCAATACCCTGGACGAACGAACAAAATTCTTGATTTTAGTCATCTGATTCCATCTACCACTAAAATAGGATGTTCCCCTCGTATTCCTAAAAGCAATGAACGGCGTATAACTCACATCCCTTGGAGCTATCTCATCGATTTCACTAAAAATAAAACTGATACCTTCTGCTGAGGCTAGTTCTTTGATTTGAGGCAGCATTTCTTCCATGAAGACTGCATTGACTTCTGAATTAGTCTTTTGAGTAAAAATAATGAGCTGTTCTTGTTCAGCTATGATAAATACTTGATTTTGCATGGATGCAGGAATCAAAAACAACAAGAATAAAATGAGTATTCTCATAATAGATGGATTTAAACAAACGCTTAGTAAAATGACAACGTCGCTTCTTACTAGTAAGAAGCGACTTTGTATATATTGTTCAATAGATATTCAAACAACTTCACTATTTAAATACAACTCTCTTATTAGCTGGAGCTAATTCATTGTCCTCAAAACGTAATTGTAGATAATAAATACCAGAAGCCAGATTAGCTCTAGCTAAAGTAAAGTTAGCTTCATTGATATTATTGATATTACGTACTGTTTTTCCTAGTTGATCCACTATAGTCAAATCATAATTTCCTAAGGAAGCATCTATAGCGATAACTGCCATTTCAGCTGCTGGATTAGGATATACATTCACACTAGCACTTACATCCTCTAGATTTTCATTACTCACAGAAGTACAAGTCACATCATGTAAAAAATTGATGATCATGTTTTCGTAATCTGTGAAATATGGCTCATCAAAGTAAAACTCTGTATGTCCAGGTTCGTCGATGATATATAATTCAGAAGAAATGCCTACTTCCTGTGCTCTTGCATGCATATAACTACTACCTTGAACAGTCACAATAGGAATACCAATAACAGCGAAATCATAACCATAAGGAACCGTCTCATCTTGATTACCGTGTATACTCACTAGTGGTGGATCGCCTGCCTTCATAAATGAAGCACGGTGTAATGCTCCAGACATATTGACAACTGCTTGTACTTCCGAATTATAACTCAAATGAGAATCTCCTGGCAAATC
The DNA here is from genome assembly GCA_051275765.1 of Maribacter sp. Lineage (GTDB taxonomy): Bacteria > Bacteroidota > Bacteroidia > Chitinophagales > Saprospiraceae > JAHDCE01. The sequence goes on from JBNMOV010000255.1 coordinate 1,720, forward strand.
CGTATCGCCATTAATTCCTCCATTGTTGTCCAATAAACCAACAATATAATCTGGAACGTCCAATACGTCATTGATATAGGCTGTATGCGAAGCAGCTATGGCTCCTGCGGATAATCCTCCTACATAAATTTTATCCGTATCAATACCATAAGGATTTCCTTCATCTGCAGATTTACGTAGATATCTTACTGCTGCTTTCATATCTGCTACAGCCTTGATAACTTCATCAATCATTCCTAATGAATCAGGAATACCTTGTTGTAAAAGGTTATACAATCTATAATCAACCCCTACTGTTACATATCCTCTTCTAGCGTATCGCTCACAAAAACCAACTACATAATCGTCAGATCGACTCCCACCTATAAAGCTACCTCCAAAAGCATATATAATAACTGGACGCGTAGTTTCTGTATCGCCATCAGGCGTATATACATCCATGAATAAATCTTGCGTTTCCCCTCCTCCTGTTACATTCTGTCCAAACTGAACAGTTGTTGTACTTATGGTAGTTGCTATGTCATTGAGATAGCGGAATTCATCACAGCCTTGTGCTGATAGTTGAATAGAATAAACAGTAAAAACAACTGCTAATAATGTATGTAAAACCTGCTTCATCATAATAATTTTAATATGAATAATATAATTTTTAGTATTAGAAACTTTAATTTACTAAGTAAATACTAGAATAAGAATGACTATGAATGATAATCGTTTAAAATATTGCTATATATCTTGTTATATAGAATCCTAATGTAAAATAGAACATTATTTATAAACCTTTTCATTCCTTTTAGTATTCTTTAAACAAGTACTGTTCTAATTTAGTCTCTAAATATACTCACTCTTCATTATCTTTGCTTTATGCAAGAAAATCTGCGAAAATTACTGGACTTATATCGAGATGATGAACGAACAAAAAAGCTCGTTGCCCTCACATCCTCTGATACACCTTCTCGAATAAAACCAGAAGGTGCGATTGGTTCATTGCCTGCCTTTTTACTGACAGGAGCATATATGAACGATCCAAAAATGCACGTCTTCATTGGAAAAGATAAAGACGATGCAGGATATTTTAAGGAAGATTTGCAAGCTCTTTTTGGACAGAAAAGTATCCACTGGTTTCCAGATTCCTTCAGAAGACCTAAGGATTTTACTCGTTTAGAAACGAATAATGTCCTTCTTCGTACAGAAACTGTCAACAAAATCACATCTAATAATGCACTAGGGGAAGTCGTAGTCACTTATCCAGAAGCCTTATTTGAAATGGTGGTTGCTCCAGAAGTATTAGGAGAAAATAGGATTAAAGTAAAAGTAGGTGAACAACTAGATGTAACCTTTCTGATAGAAATCCTCGCTGAATTTGGTTTTGAACGGACAGATTTCGTTTATGAACCTGGACAGTTTTCTGTGAGAGGAGCTATCATAGATATTTTCTCTTATGGTAATGACTGGCCTTATAGAGTAGATTTATTTGATGAAGAAGTCGAGTCTATTCGTTTGTTTGATCCTTCTACGCAGTTATCTAAAAAGAATATTGCAGAGGTTAATATTATTCCTAATATTAATACTCGTTTTGAGCAAAGTCAAAAATTATCCTTACTCAAAGTATTGCCTAAGGATGCTGTAATTTGGGTACGAGATGTTCCTATGATGTTGGATGCACTGGAAACCTGTTTTGAAAAGGCGATGACTTTTGGTGATTTGATCAATGAGGAAGAAGACGATGAAAACAGAGCAGCATTATTGAAAGATCGGGCTTTTGTTCGTCCAGATAGTGTAGTGGCAGATTTGGCGAGATATCATACTATTGTTTTCAAAGCAGTGGATTTGAATTTCAAGCATGATTTATTATTACAATATAATGCCAAACCTCAAAAGAGTTTTAATAAGAATTTTAAACTGCTTATAGAAGATTTAAGAGAAAGCGAAAGGAACAAAAATGAAAATTTCATTTTTGTTCCTCATGCCAAACAAGCAGAACGTTACTATCATATTTTCGATGATTTAGATGCTAATCTTAATTTTCATCCTGTCACAAATGTAATCCATGAAGGATTTGTTGACAATGATTTGAATGTAGCATTATATACAGATCATCAGATTTTTAATCGTTTCCATAGGTATAATCTTAAAAAAGGGTTTAGTAAGTCGAAGGCGATCAATCTTCGTCTATTGAGAGAACTCACATCAGGCGATTATGTGACGCACATTGATCATGGTGTAGGAAAATATTCTGGATTAGAAAAACTGAACGTCAACGGAAAAACTCAAGAGTGCATCCGTTTACTATATAAAAATAATGACTTGCTTTATGTGAGTATTCATTCCTTGCATAAGATTTCAAAATTTGTAGGAAAGGATGGCAAAATACCCGCTGTAAATAAGTTAGGTTCTGATGCTTGGGCTAGAGTGAAGCGAAATACGAAGAAAAAAATTAAGGATATTGCAGCAGATTTAATCAAGTTATATGCCAAGCGAAAAGCCGCTAAAGGTCACGCTTTTCCTCCTGATGGTTATTTGCAAGCAGAGCTAGAAGCCTCTTTTCTTTACGAAGATACGCCAGATCAATTTACTGCCACACAAGCAGTAAAAGACGATATGATGAAGGAATACCCTATGGATCGCTTGGTTTGTGGGGATGTAGGTTTTGGTAAAACGGAGATTGCCATAAGAGCTGCGTTTAAAGCAGTGGTAGATGGAAAACAGGTCGCTATTTTAGTGCCTACGACCATCCTAGCATTACAACATTACCAAACTTTCCATGAGCGCCTCAAGGATTTTGGTGTAACCGTCGATTTTATTAATCGATTTAAAACGACGAAGGAAAAAAGCATCATTTTTGAAAAGCTGAAAGATGGTACGATAGATTTGGTGATTGGTACGCATGGCTTATTGAATAAAAAGGTTGGTTTTAAGGATTTAGGGCTGCTGATTATAGATGAGGAGCAAAAATTTGGTGTAGCGGCTAAAGAAAAATTGAGGAATCTTAAAGTCAATGTAGATACATTGACACTAACTGCTACTCCCATTCCTAGGACATTACAATTTTCATTGATGTCTGCTAGAGATTTATCATTAATAAAAACAGCTCCACCTAATAGACAACCTATTCATACGGAAGTGAGAATGTTCAATGATGATATCATAAAAGAATCTATTTATCACGAAATATATCGAGGAGGACAAGTTTTCTTTGTTCATAATAGAGTAAAATCATTGCCAGATATCGCTGCTATGGTACATCGACTTTGTCCAGATGTAGATATCGCCGTAGCTCATGGACAAATGGATCCTAAGAAATTAGAACAGACACTAGTCGACTTTATTAATCGAAAAAGTGATGTCTTAGTTTGTACGAATATCATTGAAACAGGACTGGATATTGCGAATGCAAATACGATTATTATTAATAATGCTCATCATTTTGGAATGAGTGATTTGCATCAGTTGAGAGGGCGAGTAGGACGTTCTAATCGAAAGGCATTCTGCTATCTGTTTTCTCCTCCACTCTCTGTATTGACGAGTGATGCCAGAAAACGTCTTCAGACTTTAGAAGAATTTTCTGATTTGGGTTCTGGCTTCGATATCGCCATGAAGGATTTGGATATAAGGGGAGCTGGAAATTTATTAGGTGGCGAGCAATCTGGTTTCATCGCAGATATTGGTTATGAAACTTATCAGAAAATTCTGGATGAAGCCATGCAGGAACTCAGAGAAACTGCCTTCAAGGATTTATTCAAAGACGAAGAAAAAGAAGATAGGCAATATGTCCGAGATGTCATGATAGAAACGGATGCAGAAATGCATATCCCAGATGATTATGTAACTAGTATTCAAGAAAGACTCAATCTGTATAATCTCTTAGATAAACTAGAAAGTGAGGAAGAAATAGAAGAGTATATCAGCCAATTAACGGATCGCTTTGGAAAAGTGCCAAGAGCCGTTTATAATCTTTTTGAAGCCTTGCGTATTAGATGGTATTGTAAGCTCTTAGGTTTTGATAGAGTGAATTGGAAAGGAAATAAACTACGTTGTTATTTTATCAATAATCCACAATCTTCCTTTTACGAAACAGATCATTTTAATCACCTTATTGCATATGTGAATGGATTAGGAAATCGAAAGTTACGCTTCAAGCAATCTGTTCGTCATTTCTTTTTGGTACTAGATGATTGTACTTCATTGAAACAGGCCGTACAGGCCTTAAAAAAAATAAATGAAGGAGTGAGGAAGAAAAACAGCTTAAAGAAATAAGAAAAATATAATCTAAGTGAAGAAGTACGTGGGGATAAGAAATCAGATATTGATTTACTATCCCTACTTTATTATTAGAGTTTATACCAATTTAAGTCATAAATGTCGCATATAATTCCAAGAATTTAAGCGATTACGTCGTTAAAAATACTCGCCATAGCTACGACTATGCCTGCGTTTTTTGCCTAGTGGATTAACTCATAAATTCCGATATGCCCAAGATTTGTACTTATCAGCTTCTGTGTCGTTCCAAAAATACTCATTACGCTAGGGCGTAACTCCGTTTTTTGTGCCTAACAGAAACTAATAATTACGGCAGCTTAACATACCTTTACTTATGAGTTAGTCCACTAGTACTCACTTAAATTCTTAAGCAAATCCAATGCACCTTTATAAATTTAAATTGGTATTACTCTTAATATGTTCTTTCCAGTACATACCAACTAAACGCTCTCAAATTCAATTTAACCATAGAATCCTTAACCAACGGATCTAGTTTACGCCACGCCTTATCCATCATTTTACTCGCCTCATTTTCGCATAAAGTAATCACATCGTGCTTATTTAATAAAGTCATTGCTTCAGTCAATAAGGTCAAATCATCCGTTTTCATTTGTACGATTTCCCAAAGTCGTGCTCTATCTTTTTTATCCAATGCAGCCATTCCCCAAGCGATAGGATAAGTAATTTTTCCTGCTGTAATATCTTCTGCTTTAGTTTTTAGATTATCCTCAAAACCTTTTAAATTTAAGGTGTCATCAATAATCTGGAAAGCAATACCCAATGCCTCAAAATAATCTGCCAAGCCTTGCGTCTGTTCTTCTGTACCATCTCCTAATAATGATCCAATTCTAGCTAAATAACTAGCAGGTGCAGCAGATTTTAGACGATGCGTAGCCAAAACTCTCTTGACAAGCAGTTTGGCTTTATTGTCATTTTTTAAAACCTCCGGCATCATATAATCCAATCCAGCAATATCCAATGCTTGACCAGAATGTGCAGCTCTCAATGCTTCAAAATAAAGATTATAAATCTCTATTTTCTTTTTATCAGGAACGCTAGTAGATTCATAAATACAAATCTGTCCTAGAAAATAACAAGCGGAACCAGCATTGATAGCAATAGCTTCTCCATACAAATGATGACAAGATGTACCGCCACGCCTTATATCAGATTTATCT
>JBNMOV010000256.1:0-7066 GCA_051275765.1 Maribacter sp.
TATTTGGAGATAGTGCTACTATCGAGAATTTGAAAACTAAACATTTTGCTATGTCTGATTCATTAGTTAATGTTATAGGAAATATTGATAGGGCATTGGTTCTCGTGGATACTAATAATATAATTCGTAATTTTTACCATAGTGACGATACGATACAGATTAAAAGGTTGATTACTACGATGTCTTTACTGATGCCAAGAGCAGAGAAGGCAAGTATCAAATTTGATAGGGAGGAGGAGAAGTAGAAGTAGTTTTGTATTAGATTATTTTAAAAGAGATTTATTATGAAAAATTGGTCTGAGAAAACGATTAAGATCGTTGTATGGTCATTGACTGTAGTGGTATTGGGATTGATAGTATTGACTGGGTTTGATGATTGGAAAATTCCATTGCCAGATGGAGTAGATTTGGGTTTCCTTCCAGTATTTCATTCTACGATGAATGCATTAGTTGCTATTTGTTTGATAGCTGCATTGGTTTTTATTAAGAAAAAGGATGTAAAAAATCATCAGAGAGCAATTTATTGTGCGATGACTTTTTCTGCTTTATTTTTACTATCATATGTTGCACATCATGCTACAGGAGAGCCGATTGGATTTGGTGGGGAAGGAGCTATTAGAGTAATTTATTTTACTATTTTGAATACACATATACTGTTAGCTGGAGTTGTATTCCCATTTATTTTGTTTACATTCATTAGAGGATATAGAGGCGAAATTGATAAACACAGAAAATTAGCCAAAAAGACATTTCCGATTTGGTTATATGTAGCGATAACAGGACCTTTGGTTTATCTGATGTTGGCTTTTTTCCAATGAAATGATAAACCATAGGTTACAATGAATATAATAGAGGAATTTTATACAGCTTTTAATGAACTAGATGCAGAAAAGATGGTGGCTTACTATCATGATGATATCGTGTTCCATGATCCTGCTTTTGGAGAGTTGAAAGGAGAACGAGCAAAGGCAATGTGGCGAATGCTTTGCCAATCTGCTCAAAATTTTTCATTAGAATTTTCTGATGTGAAATTAAGTGGCAATAAAGGATCTGCACATTGGGAAGCTGATTATATATTTTCCTCCACAGGGAAAAGTGTTCATAATATCATTGATGCTACGATCGAATTAAAAGATGGCAAAATTATCAAACATACAGATGTTTTTGATACACATAAATGGGCATCTCAAGCGATGGGTTGGAAAGGTAAATTACTGGGAGGTACAAAATTTTTCCAAAAAAAACTCCAACAACAAACCGATCATATGCTAAACAAATACATCGCAAAAAATAATCTGTAAAATAAAAAAAGCAATGGATAAACTCCATTGCTTTTTTTTGTTTAAACCAATAAACCTACCCCTCCAGTTTCCAAATCCACTTCCCCTCCAAGTCCATATAACCAATTTTGCCACCCTGTTCTATTCTGATGATTCCATTGCCCATATAATTCAGATATTCGTAAGTAGGGTAGAGTAGGAAGCTGCCATTTGGTCGTATAATACCATGTAATTTTGATACTTTTACTTTATTGATATTATTGTTCATGCGTTCGATGGAGTCGTATTTTGGTGTGATGATTGTCGCTCCTTTTTTATTAATGATTCCCCAATAACCATCAATTTCGATGAATGCAGTACCATTTTCAAACGTCTTGGCGGTATCGTAATATCCTTCGTAAATTTCTCCAGATTCCCTTACAAAATAAAACTTTTCATTGTCTTTAACAAGTCCCTTTCCTTCAGTAAAAGCAAGGAGTCGATTGAGTTTAGGTTCTAGGACATAATCCCCACCTTTATCTACTAATCCACCTTTCCTTGCATTGACATAGACGATAGCTCTGCCATCTTCAAAATCCTTACACTTGGAAAATTCAGGTTGAACAACGAATTTTCCCATTTTATTAATATAACCACAATTCCCATTTATTTTTACCCACGCAAACCCTTCAGAAAATTGAGAAACCTTATCGAAAGTAGCAGGCACGATGAGTTGCCCTTGTGCATTGATAAAGCCATATTTACCCTTTTTCTTTACTGCCGCCATTCCTTCCCTAAAAGGATAGATTCTTCTGAAAGTCTGGTTACCTACTTTCTCTCCTTTTTTATTAACTAAAAAATAATAGATACTATTTTTAAAATTACCTCTTGCCACTGCAAGATTATATTTATCAAAAGAACTTAAATCATCAAATTGATAAGAAGAAATAAATACTCCTCGCATATTAATGAGTCGTATTTTTCCCTTTTCTTTTACCCTTGCTACACCACCCTCAAAATCGTATGCTTTTCTGAATTGTGGAGGTATCACAAATTCATTTTTTTCATTGATATATCCGAATCCTTTAGTCGTTTTGGCCCATGCTAATCCACTATTAAAATTGCCTGCTCTGGAGTATTGGAAATCAATAATTAATTCTCCCCTTTTATTAATAAAACCCCATTTGAAACCATCAAAAACAGCTGCTTTATTTTCTTTGAAATCGTTTGCTTTTACATATTGTTCATTAATGGCGGCATGACCATTGGATAATATATATCCCCACTTTTTATTCTTCCTGAATGCCATTAGCCCACCACATTCTTCTCTGATGTTATCGAATTTGGATTCAGAAACCGTAGTTCCTAAACTATCTACCAAACCATATTTTTTGCACTTGGATTCTATATGTAGAATAGGACTTGCATCATCAAAATAAGTAATTTTTGAATATTGACAAGGTAATATTTCTTCTGCCATCCTATTGACTAAACCCCATTTTCCAGCTTTTTTGACAATCCCTATATTATTAATAAAAGGAGTAGCTGCTTGATAATCAGGCGGCACTTTCATCCTTCCTAGCGTATCTATATATCCCCACGAACAATCCTTGCAAGATAAATTAGGGATAAATTGAGGCATATTCCCAAAATCTCCAAGGATATATGAGCCATAACTGCCTATCAAATATTCTTTCATAGGACAAATGATAAAGTCGTTCTTATTTTTGGCGGCACTTAGTGTTCCCTGCATTACCATAGGAGCCAAACCTTCGTTAAATTCGCCAATATAAGCATATCCCATGCAGACGATTTGCCCTTTTTTATCAATAAGGGCATGTCTACCATTATCCAAAATGGCACGTGCGGTAGGGCCTTGATCAAAATCCGAAAAACGAATTTCTCTAAATAAATGTTTAGAAACAATAACGCCAGTTTTATTATCAATTAATTTAAAATGGAAATTAAACCTTACAGGAAAATCTCCAAATTGCTGCGTCATTGCTTTTCGAGTACCTGCCACCGTAAAATGATGAGTCATTTTAATATCAATAAAATCATATTGAGGACTTAATCTAGTGCTACCATCTTGGATATTTCTTAAGCCCCACTTTTTTTCTTCTGGAGCATAAAACCATTCATAATTACTGATTTGATGATTTTCTTTTTTTCGATTCTCTTCTTTTTTCGATTCTCTTTTTTTTATAGAGATACTAGCATACTGTTTGAATTCATCCCCTTGTTTGAGACCTTCTTCTGTAATAATAAAAATAGATAATTTTTCTCCTTGATAGGCTTTTATCTGCCCATCTTTTATGTCTATTTTATTATAAACAGTATTAATAATTAATTTTCCATTCTCATGTAGAATGCCAAATTTTTCATCTTTTTTTACAATAGAAATATAATTATTTAAAGGAGAAATGTAATCATAAATAGGAGGACTAATATTTTCATTTTCATTATTAATGATACCCCATTTTCCATTTGTTTTTATTCTAAAATTATTATCTCCAAAAGGCCTAATTTCTTGGAATAAAGCAGGAGCAACTATTCTTCCTGTACTATCCATTAATCCCATTGTTTTGAATTTCTGGAAAACTATCCAGTTTTTATTCAATGGAATATAATTATTAAAAAATTCATTGCCAATCATTGATCTTTCATCAATGGAATATAGGTAACATCTTTCTTGTTTATAAATTAATAAAAAATTATAACTAGATATTTTAAAATGAGAAAATAGGTCAGCTAATAATTCCTGCCCATCGCCATCTATTGCTCCCCATTTATACCTTCTTTTAGTTAATATTAAACCTGTATTTATAATTTGTATTTCTCTGAATACAGGTTCACGAATGACTTCTCCTTTAGTGGTATATAAGCCAATTTTTTTATTTTTTTTGACGATGAATAATGTTTTATCCTTGTCCCATTTTATAGATTGGTAATTCGCAGGAATAATTATTTTTCCATTCAAATCCACTAATCCACATAATTCCTTTTGCCAATAGAGGATATGTTTATCATCCAAAGGACTAGCACTATCATAATCTCTGATGAGGATATTACCTTGTTTATCTATCACATTCCATGTACCTTCAGATTTTATCCCAAAAAGATGTTTGGAGATAACCCTCAGATCTTTATATTTAGCTGGAAAGACAAATGCTCCTCGACTATCTATCAATCCACTGTTCCCTTCTTTTTGGATGACAGCATAGCCATAATGTTTGAAGTTACTAATGGCGTCATAGGTAGGTTGTATGATGATCTTGCCCTGTTGATTGATTACGCCCCATTTTCCTCCTTTTTTAATAGGATAAAGATTACTGTCCTGTCCAAAGCAGAAAGTATAAAAGATGAAAGACATCAACAGGAATAAGAATCTTTTACTAGTCAATTTTTCATTATATTACTCCTTTGTCATACGAAGCACAAAGGTAGGGCAGTTTTCAATTTTGATTTATTTAAAAAGGCAGCTTTGCAACAAAAATAATATTTTCTAAACAACTTTTTTAAATAAAAAAGAACACATTTCTAATGAATAACGAATTTTGTAAGCGAATAATTATCCACGATCTTTAGAAAATAGTTCAATCTGTCCCAAATTTACACATAAAATGCCTTTTTGAATATACATTTGTATCTATTAACCAAATATTATTAATCTAATAGGTCTATGAGTCATTTTAAAGGTGTCATTGCAGCAGGCCATGCAATTACTGCGGAAGTAGCTGGAGAAATATTAAAAGCTGGCGGAAATGCTTTTGATGCAGCAATTGCAGCCATGCTAGTATCTTTTAATACGGAACCTTGTATGAGTTCTCCAGGAGGTGGAGGATTTGCTAATATTCATACAGCTTCTGGAAAGACAGAGATCCTAGATTTCTTCTGTCAGACACCTAGAAAAAAATTATCTCCTGAAGAATGCGATTTTTATCCTTTCACTATCAACTTCGGAGAAGTAACAGAAGATTTTCATATGGGACATGGCTCACATGCTGTTCCTGGACAGATAGCAGGACTTTTCGAAATGCATCGAAAATATGGAACTATTCCTATGACGGTGTTGGCACAGCCAGCGATAGATATTGTTAAAAAAGGAGTAGAAGTCGATCCTTTTCAGCATTTGGATATCGTCTTGTTGGAAAATATGATGAAGACTAATCCAGAAGCCAAGGCATTATATCATCCTAATGGAGAGTTCTTAAAAGTAGGTGAAACATTATATCTGCCACAATTGGCAGATTTTATAGAGATGATTTCAAGGGAAGGTCCTAGAGAGTTTTACGAAGGGGAAATCGCTCAAAAAATATCAGACGAAAGTCAGTCTAAAGGAGGACATATAGCCATGGAGGACTTTGTAAATTATAAAGTCAATTCTTGCCAACCAACTGAAGTAAAATACAAAGGAAAAAAGATAAGGACGACGACCTTTCCTAGCTTAGGAGGTTTAGTCATTGCATTGGGTTTAGGCGAATTATCTAAGTTAGAAGAAAATATCCCTAATCATTTATCCAAAGAACACGTAGCCAGATTACTCAAGGTGTTGGATAAGATGGAAAATACGACTAGACGACCAGAAATCCTCTTTGGGCATTTAGAAACCTATGAAAACGTCCTTTTTACCAAGAAATGGGGGAGTACGACACATTTTGGAATTTTGGATGCAATGGGGAATGCAGTATCTATTACCGTTTCTAATGGAGAAGGATCAGGCTATATGATTCCAGGGACTAATTGTTTTATGAATAATATGTTGGGTGAAGCTGCTCTGTTGCCTGATGGTTTTTATAGCTGGAATGAAAATACTCGCATGAATTCATTGATGTCCCCAACTATTGTTGTCAATGAAGAAAATAAAGCAGAAATTATCATAGGTACAGGTGGTGCAGGTCGTATTCCTGGAGCCATTTTACAAGTACTACATTATTTATTAGATTATGATTTGGATGTAGAAACTGCCGTTCATGCACCAAGAATGCATCTTACAGGCTTGGATTTGAATATAGAACCAGGTCTGGAAAGCTTAGGTGATTATGGGAAATTTAATCCTTCTGTTTGGGATGCTCCCAATATGTATTTTGGAGGAGTAAATACCATTGTTTCTAGAAATGAAAATGTGGCCGCAGTAGGAGATAGAAGACGTTATGGCGTTAAGTTGGAAATCTGATAAGAAATGGTATTCTATGAATAACTTAGACAAAGCCATGAAACAGTTACTATTTTTTATCGTATTATCAATGTTTTTCCTTTTCACTGGATGTGTAGGAAATACTTCCGCAGAAGTTCTAATTACTGATTTTACAAACCTTAAAGGAACATATACACATACGATATTCAAAAGTAAGGCTAGAGAAAATGTAGATTTTAATGTATATCTCCCTCTTTTATGGTCGAAAACGAAGTCTAAAAGTTATCTATTAATATTCCTTTTATATGGATAAGGAGAATCAGAAAATAAATTCTTAGTCCCTTTTTCAGCGGATAGCCTTAATATTTGGATAGAAAAACAGCTTATTCCTGAAATGGTTATTGTTTCATTGAGAGGAGGAAAAGGTACGAATAAAATGCAATGGTATTCTGATGCTAATGAAACCATGATAACAAGTCAGGCAGCAGAAGAATTAAGAAAATATTGCCATGATAATTTCAATACGTCTATCCAAAGTAGTCAGATTTCTTTGATGGGACATTCTAGGGGAGCAACTGGTGCCTTGAATTTTGTACTGCACTTTCCAAATGATTTTGCTTCCGTTGTTTCTGGTGCATTTGTGAGTGATTATACAGTAGAAAGATTATAA
>JBNMOV010000257.1:0-6991 GCA_051275765.1 Maribacter sp.
AAGGGAAGCTACTGGCAATAAAATCACTTAGATAAAAACCACCATCTAAACCGCCAGTTCCATCTGTTCCTACATTGCTGTATTGTATATTAAATCCACCTACTGCTTCTTGAGAACCATCTAATATAATATTGAAAGTTTCGTTTGGACAGATCGTTTGTGGAGCTGTTGAAGTGATTATTCCTGCTTCACAGGTTGGTATACAGTTGATATTCAGCGAATCCAAGAAAGTAATACTAATAGAAGAGGTAATATCACAGCTTGCACCTGTTCCATCTAGGGCATATACTGAGATATTCCATGTTCCTTCCAATACAGGGAAGTTATTTGTTGATAAAACGCCATTCAAGTCATTATCAGCAATATAAGGGAAGCTACTGGCAATAAAATCACTTAGATAAAAACCACCATCTAAACCGCCAGTTCCATCTGTTCCTACATTGCTGTATTGTATATTAAATCCACCTACTGCTTCTTGAGAACCATCTAATATGATATTGAAAGTTTCGTTTGGACAGATAGATTGTGGAGCTGTTGAAGTGATTATTCCTGCTTCACAGATTTCACAAGAAACATTAATAGCTATAGTAGATGTATTATTGGTTTCATCTGTTTCTGCTAGTTCATCATTGCTATCTACTATTATGATGATGTAATAAGTACCTGCAAGTAAGTTTTCAGATAATACGTGTGTTCCTCCTGCTGCGATGGCAGGTACATCACTCCCCAGATTCGATTGGCTACCTAAGATTACCTCATCAGTTCCATCAAGAGTAGGATTATCTGATAGATAAACGGTATAGTTGATATCAGATAGATTGACTGAAGGTTGTGATCCAGTGTATCCATGTGTGAATGATACTGTAATAGCTTCATTACAACTAGGATTGAGATTGGAAACAGAAACGTTAGATAGGTATATGTCTTTAGTACAGATTGTAGTGGATAGACAGGATGAGCTATTGATATTATTACTTATTTGATTGAGGACTTGTGGATGAAAACCATTATTAAAGTTTATTCCAACAGAATTATGGCAGTAACTCATTATTGTACCTCCACCAGTAGGTAGAGGGCCATTAGAACAACTGTTTCCATTAATACTTTCAGCAGTTACACAGCCATCTATAGCTGTGTTATTGCCATTCCATGCACATGCCTGCGTGTGTGGAGAGCTAAGGTTATGTCCTGTTTCATGTGCTAATACCATAACTGTAAATGAGTATACAGGAACAGTAGCATAGGTTGGATCAATGTCACTATAAGCGTAAGTAGAAGGGCGTGAATTACATAGTGTACTGTTTACATATGCAAGTCCTCCAAAATTACCAGCATCAAGGGCAACTAGATGAGCAAGGTCGCCATTGTATGTATTTCCCATATTATTCCAAGATATTCTGAAATCATCCAATGCAGTACTGGAGGATGCATCTGAATAAGGATCTGGAGTATTCCATATTAATCCTCCAGATAATTGAATAATCATACCATCGTTTTGATAAAGGGTAGCTGTTTGGTTAAAAATAGCGATTAAGTATGATTCTGTAGCAAGGACAGAACCTTTATTGAGATAAAGATCATAATCTGCTTCCCAGTATAGTCTGAGTACTTTGCAATTGCCTGTGGAATTGCTTTGTGCAGCATTTTCAGTACTTCGGTTGTGATTCGTAGAATTGTGAATACTGTCGTCATTCTGGCAACCTAATATCGTTTCTTTTTTGAGATTATTATAATTATATAGTATGTATTCCTCTGAATCATCTTCTATTTTCCCTAAATTAAAATCACCATTTCCGTTACTAAATATGACATAAACATCATTCTGATAGATACTTACAGAAGCTAAAGAATTCATTTGCCCTTTGATGATACCTCTGTAATGCCTTCCTTTGGATACTGACTGATGAATGTCTGTACCAGATGTTTGGAGCGTATAACTTTCATGTGTTACTTGGCTTTCGAATAATTGGAGTATGACATTTTCTCCATTTGCCATGGGAATATTCATGTCTATTCTTGGCTGTTCTTCACCAAAAAATGCGGCGAGATTATCTTCCTTTAAGCTAAGTAAGAGATATTCGTCAACTGCATTTTTATAATCTTCATTGTTTCCGTTCATCCGTTCGGATACTTGAAATAAATCAAGTTCTTTGGCAGTAGTTCTTGATGATACTTCCTCCAGTTTTTTGTAAATAGCTTTTGTTTTACTTTTTTGAGCAAAGGAAAAACTGCTGCAAAGAATGATGAAAGATAAAATGACTAATAACTTTCTTCTAAATAAATGGATTTTCATGTGGCTTAAATTTAAAGAGTAGAGGGTACTGTGAAAAATATCACATTGATATTACAAAGGTATCGTTAAGGTGTAATTTATTAATAGGGGTAGGACTGTGGATGTATAGGGGCTAGACCCTAGTGTTAAACAATTTTATATAATAAAAAACCCGATAGAGTTTCTATCAGGTTTTTATCTTGTACTTTTTTGTTTTTTCAATTATAAAATGTCAACATAAAAAAATGAGTTATCCCCAATATTGGAGATAACTCATTTTCCTATTCAAATAATAGTTGTCTGCTTAAGACAAACAAACACGCTCCTGAATTTTCTGAATCAAAGCAGTCTTTAATGCTATAATTTTTGGCGTTTGTTCTTGACGGTGATAATTATCCATTAACAATTTAGCATAATTGATAAATACATCATCAGCTGGTCTAGGACAAGCCTCAAAATCATAAATTAGATTTTCTGGCAAGTTCATAAAAGCACCACCAGTAGTGTGATTTACTCTATTGAATTCTAATTCATAATTTTTAGCATCTCCTGTAATATCCCCATCCTTTTCAGTGGAACCATAAATATGCAAAGTCATGAATTTTCTAGTAGATGGATTTCCCATCTGATGAATAGTCGCATTGACAACTTTCGTGATAGCACCTTTAACCAAAATTTCTTTTATAGCAAAACACAATTCTCCATCCTTAATATGATAGATGAAGTGATGAGCATTTCCAAAGGTTTGTACCACGCCCCATTCTGTATATCCATGATTATGAATGGAGGAATAATCACCTGGATTCCAAGACATCGCCATGATTTCAAAATTGCCACCATCATAAATCATTTTACGACCATATCCATCCTCTACAGGATGATCAAAATCAGCAAAAGGAAGCAGATCTTCTAGTTTGACTTCCGCTTGTTCAACAAATCCCTTGATACGACTAGCAGTCATTTTTTCACTGCTATCGATAGCATTTGCAATCAGTTTTTTCAGTGTTTCTAATGTTTGGGATAAAGGTAAGGTATCAACTGACATATTCAGTTTTTTAAATTGGTTAGGTAAAAATTTGGTAATATTTATTCAATAATATACTGCATAATGACAATGTCTTGCCATTGATTATTTTTGAAGCCGATTTGGTTTTGAGTTCCTACTATGGTATAACCTATTTTTAGATTATATCCAATACTTGCTTTGTTACTAGCAAATATTTTAGCAATGAGATGTTTATAATTTAATTCTTTACAAACAGAGATAAGATGATGTTTTATCATGCTGCCATAACCTTTTCCTAATTGTGTAGAACTAAGGTAAATAGCCGTTTCACAGGCAAAGCGATATCCTTCTCTGTCGCTATATCGTTTGATGATTCCCCATCCTATGATGACATCATTTTTTTTGAGAACGTAGAGCTTTTCTCGATCATTAAACTTACGAATCCAAGTAGCGATGTCATCAGTAGTCTTGAGCGATCCATCCATTGTAGATGTCCCTAAAAGTATGAATTCGTTATAAATATCAGCTACTGATTGAAAATCAGCAGGATTCGCTTCTGTTATTTCTACGATTACTTTCTCTTCTCTCATTCCTTAATGACGATGGATATTTTATACAATACACTACAATTCTTACTAACGTTCGTTAGTAAATCAAAGTTAATACTTTTCCGGGATTTTGAGCTTGCATTTTTCCACTTTGAATCAAATGAGATCCATTTACCCATAAATGTTCTACGCCAGAAGATAATTGACGAGGATTTAGATAAGTAGCATTCGCTTTCACTTTATTAGGATCTAATAAAACCAAGTCTGCGAAGTATCCTTCCTTCACCAAACCTCTGTTTTTCAATTGAAAAAATTCAGCTGGCAAATAAGTTATTTTATGAATTGCTTCTTCCCATCCTAGCATTTTTTTGTTAACAACATATCGCTCTAAAAATTCTGTAAACGCTCCATAAGAACGTGGATGAGGCTGACCAATCGTCTTAGGAGCATTAATTGGATAACTCCAAGAATCTGTGCAAATCATGGAATGAGTCCACATCACAGCAGCATCTATATCTGCTTGATCAATGCAATGATAAACCACCCATGTTTCTGTACTCGATTCCAATATTCTGGCTATCGCTTTTGCTTCAGAAATATCATTTTCTTGAGCAATATCAGAGACGTTTTTATTATAAAATGCAGCGAAATCATCAGATATAATGAGCATTCTAGATAGGTCGTAATCCTTTTGTTCAATCCATTCTGCGATGGCTTTTACATGCTCAGCATCCTTCATTTTTTCAGAAACGGCAGCGATACCATCTTGTAACAAATATTTTGGAATAAACGCACGTAACTTAGTAGAAACAGCGGTATAAGGATAAACATCACAAGCCGCTTGTAATTCACTATGTTGATTAAATTCTTCTATCTGTTTCAATACAGCAGGTATTTTGCCCCAGTTTTCTTTCTCAGCAGATTTTAAATGACTAATCAATACACGAATATTAGCTTCTTTTCCAATCGCCAATGCTTCTGCGACTGCTTCCTCTAATTTGTCTCTTTCATTACGAACATGAGAGGCATAAACGCCACCTTTTTGAGCAACGACTTTAGTCAATTCTACGATTTCATCCATCTCCGCAAAACAGCCTGGTGCATAAATCAATCCCGTCGATATGCCTAGGGATCCTTCGTCCATTGCCTTGGCGAGTTCAGTTTTCATGACCTCCAATTGTTCGGGCTTTAGGTTATGCCAGTCGTCCATATTTCCTGCTCTCAATGTGCTATGACCTACTAAAGTAGCAATATTGAATTGCAATGTATCTGCTATTTTCTCAAAGTATTCTGCCGTCGTTTTCCATTCGAATGGAAAACCTATTTCTTCAGATAAACGATTCATCGTTTCATCTAAGTTTGGACCAATAGGAGCAGGGGAAGTACCACAGTTTCCAAAAATTTCTGTAGTAATTCCTTGATATAGTTTATGATCAGCTGCATTAGGAAAGAAATAACCAAATCCAGTAGAAGCGTGAGAATCAATAAATCCAGGCGTGAGTATCAGTCCTTCTGCATTGATAATTTTTTTCGCTTCTGGCATCACAAAATCCTCTCCTTCATAATGAATACAGACAATCTGATCATCTTTAATTCCTACGTTTCCTTCTTTAGCGGTTTCTTTTCGTCCGGTGCAGATGGTGGCATTTTGTATGTAGTAGTCTAACATTGGTTTAGGTTTTAATAGGCTTAGAACGTGAATTTCACGTCTTAATAAAAGAGGCTAGGAGGTGTTAAAACAATAGATTGAAAAAATCAAATAATCTTGTGCGTAAACAAGTGCTGATCAATAGTATATTTATCCAACAGCTCTATCTTAATTTCACAATTTTTTAAACTCTCCATGTCTACTCGTCCATTATTCATCTGTACACCAGGCTGAATAATATCTTCTAAGAAATAGCGATCAGAAGGGCTTAAATCATGAGCTTTGGCCAATGGCAAATAAGAAGCCATTCTTAAATTAAGGGTTCTACCAATACCTGTTTCGAACATTCCACCAATCCAACAAGGAATATTATACTTTTTACAATATTGAATGATTTCTAAACTTTTTATCACGCCACCTACTCTGCCTACTTTCAGATTCACTTCGTCCAATGCGCCTAAATGATGTAGCTTAATCACATCTCCAATAGATTTGATTTCTTCATCAAAACAGATGAATAAATTAGGATGCTTTTTCTTAGCTAGGAGCAATACATCGAATCGAGTAGGAGCAAAAGGTTGCTCGATCATCGTATCATAAGTATTGGCAAAATAAGCAAATATATCTAAGTCATTTTCTCCAAAACTTCCATTGGCATCGAAACTAATATAAGTATCTGCCTTGAATAATAGGGGATTGATAGCATCAAAAAAATCAGTTCTTACATTAGGAGATATTTTGAATTTCAATCGTCGATAACCTGTTTCTAAAGCATCATTGACGACCTTTTTCATATGGTCTAAATCTGTGTACAATCCTAATGAAATGCCTACAGGAACTTCAGTCAAAGGTTCATGTTCTAATGTATCGAATGGAGATTTGCCAGTGTTTTGTTCGATGATACTCAAGGCTGCCATTTCTACTGCGGCTTTAGTGAAATTCCATCCTCTGATTTTATCGAGTAATCGAAGTAAATCGCTAAAGCTTTGTTCTTCCTTTAAAAAAGGAACGATAAATTGCTGAACCAATGATATCGCACCTTCTATAAATTCTGCTGAATAATAAGGATCTGGACGACAAGAACATTCTCCATATCCTTTGACTCCATTTTGATCTTCCCATTCTACGATCAATGCTTCTCTGGATTTTCTGATACCAATTCCCGATATGAATGGTGCTAATTGTGGTAAATCAAGTCGAATTAATCGAATGGATTTGAATGATATATTTTGATGGAGTATTTCTTGTAGTTTGCTCATGATCTTTATCTTTATCCTCTTTTCGTAACCCTAAACTTTGAAAAAATCAAAATTAAGACTTTTAAATTAAAATTAGACTTTGGACAAAAAGTTGTCTAAATGAAAAGAGCAGAATGTTTGCTATTTTCAATTTAGTGAAACGAATTCAATAACCTGAGCCATTATGCTTGTTCTTTTTCCTTCTAAAAAACACAAAAAATAGTTCCGTAGCTACGGCTATGCAACGATTTTTTGAATTCTTTAGAAGAAAAAATTACT
>JBNMOV010000258.1:0-6987 GCA_051275765.1 Maribacter sp.
AAAGAAACAATTTCATTATCTTTTCGCATCTCATAATTTTGTACAAAAGGATTATATTTTATTTTAAATGGTGTTTTTTTTATTTCAAAAAACGATCCTCTTTCTGTTTTTTGTCGAAGAATAACATCTGCATTGACAAGGCTATCCTTTACTTTATATTCTCCTATAATATAGCCTTCATTATACTTTAAAAATAACTCTCCTTCTATTTCTTTTCCACTATTTTCATTAATAGAGAAAAAGGTTTCCTTTGTTTGTATTTCACCATCTAGTGTAGAAAATTCTGCTTTAGCTTTTATTTTCATTCTTGCTTTAGGCAAAATAGAATTAGGAATAATAATTTGAGTTTCATCTGTAAAATTCAATTCATGCGTATGTCTCCATAAAGTATCTGCAATCAATAAAGAATCTGCTAAATATTCATTTATACTACTCGTAAATAAATTGATTTTTACTTGAGCATTAGGTACTCTTTTTCCTGTAGTATATTTGGCATCTGCCTTTAGAATTATTTTATCATCTTTATTATATTTTTCTTTGATGCTAGAAAATTCATATTTCACATCGTCTAATTCATAATCTTCTACATAAAAATCCTTTACCCATTGTTCTTGGGTTTTCTTATGCTTAAATCTAAAGATTATTTTATAATTCTTATCTAATGTCAAGGAATCCCCTATAGCAAAATCTAGCAAAAAACGTCCTGGAGCATCAGGCATTAATTCAGCATGATAAATCGTGTCTATTGCATTATATGACGTCTGTTCTCCTATCGTAATATGGATTGGTTTATCATATGCTTTCCCATTCTTATTTTTAATAAAATATCCTTTTATTTTCAAGGTATCATAATGAGCAAATTTAGGCTGATTTAATGCTATATATCCATTGTAAGAAGGATGATAATTTTTTATTTTATAATAATTATCGTCATTATCTCTTTTTCTAAACGTGAATATTCTTTTAAAAAAATACTTAGGTTTGACGACTAATATTTGTCCTACTTTACTTCTTTTAAATCTATACCATATATTTCCATAATGATATCTAGTATTTTTCTTATCCAAATGATAATAAGCAATTAAACCTTCATGTTTATAAAAAACATCTTGGTAATCTTTTGCTCTACTCAGTGGATATGCCTTATATTTTTCGTTGTATTTTAATTGCTTTTTTCCTTGAATTAATTCATCGACTTTTAATCGTTCTCCTTTTTCATTGACAATAACTATCCATTTCTTTTTTCCATTATCTAATAATTCTACTGTCAAATTAGAATGATATTTCAATTCCATTTTGACCTTAGCTTCATTAGCTTTTACTTTGATATACTGACCATAAGGAATTTCGTCATAAATCGCTTGTTCTGATATATTTTCAGGAAAAGAAAGAGCTGTTTCAAAATTCCATTCTCTCGTATCAATGAGACGCCTATCTTCTATGATTAATTCTATTTCATCAGCAGATATAGGAAACCACCATTGTAGGAGGGAGTCCTGTTCCGTCATTTGAGAAAAACTATAAAATGGAAGAAGGATAAGTAGTGTTAAGATGTTGATTCTGCTAGTCATTGCCTGTGATTTTTAAATGTGATGGTATGACTATAAGGGGATGAGTTGGGGTTTTGCTGCACGGAGAATTAAAACGAGCATCGAAAACCTTAAAGGTTTTCGATGCTCGTTACTTGACAAAACATCAAAAATTTTGGAAACTTTCAATGTTGGAAAATAGATATTTTATTCTCCCTCTGTACTATCCACACTATCATTTTTCACACTATCATCCTGCGTCACATCAAAATCCCTCACTTTTTTCGTACCACTATACATACTGAATTTCTGGAATTTACATTCTAGCGAGCCATTGAACAAAACCAATCTTTTGGAAGATTTAAGTCCTATGTTTTTCATTGCATCAAAATTGGAACTAATGATCCATGCATTCCAACCTGCGAAATCCTTTTTCAAAGTATCGCCAATATCTTTGTAAAATTGATTGATATCACGCATTTGTAAGCGTTCGCCATAAGGAGGATTCGTCATCATTAGGCCTCCTTCTTTTTCTGGGATATTTTTCTTGAAGGATTTCCTTTCTACTGTGATACTATCATTGAAACCTAAATGATCAATCGTTTCCTGCGTCATCCTTACAGACGAAGGATTATTATCGCCTCCTTTTATTTGTAATCCTGTAAAATCTATTTTTCGTTGTGCTTCTATTTTTATCTCTTGGAATAATTCATTATCATAATCCGTCCAATTCTGAAAGCAGTATTTATCCTTACGATAAAACCCTGCTGGCGTATGACTTCCCATCATGGCAGCTTCCAATAAAATAGTTCCTGTTCCACACATGGGATCTAATAATGGAATATCACGATTCCATTCTGCTAGATGAAGCATTCCAGAGGCTAAAACTTCATTCAATGGAGCCAAATGCCCCATATCTCTGTAACCACGTCTGTGCAATGAATTTCCAGAACTATCCAGAGATATCGTAAATTCATCTTCATAGCAATGAACATTGAACCAGATATCTGGATTCACAGTATCCACAGAAGGTCGCTTACCTAGTTTATTTCTAAACTGATCCACCATCGCATCCTTTGTTTTCAATGCCACATATTGTGAATGATTGAAATAAGTAGAATGCACACTACTACTAATCGCAAAAGTCTTATCCACATCGAAATGCATCGCCCAATTATAACTAGAAATCTTATGATATAACTGTCGATCGCTTTTAGCTTCAAACTTATAAATCGGTTTGAGGATACGTATGGCTGTACGCAACAGATAATTCGCTTTATATAGCAATTCTTGATCGCCTTCAAAAGCAACTGCTCGCCTTAGGATAGTAATTTCCTTACCTCCTAATAATTCTATTTCCTTTGCTAACACCTGCTCTAAGCCGTGTAATGTCTTTGCTATTAATTTCAACTATTGTAATTTTTGGCGAAGATAGGGATAATACCAATCCATGTTTCGAATCTATTGCAAAAAATCGTAATTAAGGAGTAGGCAATTAATAACCTAACTAGAATGCCAACGAAATACCATTCCTAAATTGATACCTTAATTCCACTACAGATACAGGTGGGCGACTATCATATAACATTAAAAAATAGGATTTTCAGTTTAATTTTTTGAATTCGTTTCACTTAGAATGCTCGAACATATACATCGCTCCTACATAAATATAACCTTTTTCCTTTTTCAATACCTTGAATCGAGGACCTGTCCCAGCTAATATTCGTAGATTGATTAATTCTACTTCATTGAATTGACCTTGAGCGAATACTTCCCAAGTGAGGTATTTTATCAGTGCACGATTATACCTTTAAATGTACAAATTGATTATCTTCTATCGAGGTAGATTCTGTAGCATTGGATGCCTTAAAGCGATTGACACCAAATGCTCCTATCAGCATCAGTTTATTCTTTTTCTTAAAATAATAATCTGTTCTAAAGCTACCATTCGCTTCAATGACCTGTCCTGAAGAATTCTTAGATATTCCAAATCCTAGTTCCATTTCAAAACTCACATGATTATTCAAAGTATCAGCTGATCTGAGCTTTTCGATATTGACAATTTGAGCTTGTAAAAAGATAGGACTCAGTAGTAAAATTAGTATCAGTTTTCTCATTTAGTGAAACGAATTCAATAATCTGAGCCATTATGCTTGTTCTTTTTCCTTCTAAAAAGCACAAAAAATAGTTCCGTAGCTACGGCTATGCAACGATTTTTTGAATTCTTTAGAAGAAAAAATTACTACCCATTCTCGCTCAATTTATTAAATACGTTTCACTTATACATAGATTTATGTTATGCAATTTACTTAAAGATGATGCACAAGCTATACCAAACCAAACAAGCTATAGTATTGATAGTAAATGAATTATTAAATTCCTAACATCCTCTTAAATTTACAAAATTAATCATAATTACGAAGTCTTTAAATTCATTAAAAAGATATATCTTGTACTTTAAAGTTGTTTATACAAAATGAGAATCGCATGAAAAAACACATTACTATCTTAATTATCTTGTCTTGCTTTTCTTTTTCTCATGCACAAAACTGGGATTCCTTCATTCAAAACGAAATGAACGTGAAGCATATCCCTGGTATTTCTGTTGGTGTGATCAAGGGGCAGGAAGTCGTTTGGTCTGGTGCATATGGCTATGCGAATATTGAGGATAATATTCCTGTGACAACAGAAACCTTATTTACAATAGCAAGCATTTCTAAACTATTCGTAGCTACATCTATTTTACAATTATACGAAAATGGTTTGATTGATTTAGATGCGGATATTAATAGCTATTTGGATTATGATATTGTGAATC
Organism: Maribacter sp.; assembly: GCA_051275765.1. Lineage (GTDB taxonomy): Bacteria > Bacteroidota > Bacteroidia > Chitinophagales > Saprospiraceae > JAHDCE01. Next base: position 4,348 of record JBNMOV010000258.1, read on the forward strand.
CTAATTTTCCTAATATGCCTATTACAGCTAGGATGTTATTGGAGCATAAATCAAGTTTGAAAGATCCAGAAAGTCAAATATATAATTATCAATCCATTGGCGATTATGGTGCGGACATTAGTCCTTTTATTCAAAATATAATTACGCCTACTGGCAATAATTATCAGGGCTGGTACTTTTCATCAGAAGATGCTCCTGGCACTTATCAATTGTATTCCAATATAGGATTTACCTTACTCGCTGTCGTACTGGAACATATTACTGATATTCCTTATCATCAATACGTGAAGGAGAATATTTTTGAGCCACTTTGTATGGATAATAGTTCATTTTTCTATGAGGATGTAGGCATTGATAATGTGGCTATGCCTTATGATTATGTGAATGGAAATTATGTTCCTTTGGGGTATTATGCCATTGCTTTATATCCTTCTGCACTCATCAAAACGAATGTGATAGAACTCTCCCGTTTTCTCATTGCTTATACTGGCAGAGGTGCGATAGATGGTTATACTTTGCTAGAAAATAGTAGTGTAGATTTATTGACTCCATTTGATTTTAATTTAGATAACCTAGGTTGGTGGAATGGAACCTATTGGACATTTACCTTTCATGCTCCAAATGATGAAGTCTGGTTTCATGGTGGATATATGCCTGGCATCAGAACTCGCATAAATTATTATCCTAGTGATTCTACTGGTATTATCATCCTCACGAATGGCGAAGGGCAATATGGTTTTATAGAAGAAGAATTCGCTGCTGAAATGGCTAGTTTTGCTACGTCAGAACCAGATGTATTGCCTTGTTTTTCTTCTGCTGTATCAGAAATTAATACGCATGATTTTTCTATTTATCCTAATCCTTCGAATGGCGATATTTATGTGAAGAATATAGATATTGATGGATTGCAGATATTTGATGTCGCAGGTAGAAAAATTAGTTTCCAAAAAGTGGATGATAGACATATTCGCATTGAGGAAAAAGGAATATTTGTTTTATCGTTTCTTTTAAATGAAGAAGTAGCACATCATAAGATTTTGGTCAAATAGATATGATTATTATACTTCTTTCTATCACTCTGACTTCTTCAAACTCCTAATCAATTTCTCTCCTACTATGTTATTTCTAGTTTCAAGATATTGCACTTGCTTACTATCCAAACTTCCAGTATCGCCATTTTGCATGGTCATAGAAAAGCTGTTATTAGAATTCTTTTTCATCACTATCTTCTGTGGATAACTAATAGAACGATTCTCAAATACAATCGTTCCTCCTTCATTGGAAGTCATCAGATATGCTACTCGCTTATTTTTCTTATCCAAAGAAACAGTCAGATAAGTACCTATAATCATCTTTTTAAGTTCCAGTTTTTCAGAGAATAATGTTGTTCCCCCTGCTTTTAATATTCCTTTACCTTTATAAGTAGAAGCATCTATCTTAGTCCATTTTTCTGTGGATTCACTACCATTCACGTTCCCTTCCCAGCTACCTAGCATCCACTCAAATGAAGTCAAATATAAATCTTCTTTAACATCCATTCCTGTATGACTATCATCCTCCTCATTTATACCAAAATCTACAACTCCATCAGCTATTGCAAAATCTTTGCTTTTAGCAGATCTCACATCCCCTTTCATATCCTCCTTATAATTTGCATTTCCTACTGCTGCACTTGGAGCAGTAGGCTCTGGCATTGCAGAAGCTATTGCTGAAACTGTCGATTTTGCAGGGATATCTGCTTCTGCTATCATTTTTTTAGCTTCCATTTCAGCTAGTTCAGGTTCTTCCATTACTTCCTCCTCTTTTCCTTCCAACGTAGTAAGCTTTTCCACTGCTGTCATATTTTGTTTGACCATTTTATCATCAAAATCTACATATTCAGCATCTTCAAGTAACATTTCCTCAGCTGTTTCCTCTATGATATCATTTGCTGCAATGGCTTCATCTGCCTCTCCTAGCATCATTATAGTCTCCGTCTTCTTTCCTTTTTTAGTCCCTCTAGGCTTTAGATTTCCAGCCATAGTCTGCTCCGTTATCCTACTACCTCTATTCTTATATTCTTTTTGGTAGGCTACTATCCTTAGATAACTATCATTATTACCTACTGTTTCGAAATCTAATAAAGAACTTTCCATCACATCAGACTTTTCCAATGAAGCAAACTGTTCATTTTCCATCTGAGTATTAAGAGTAAGCATCGTCGCTGTAACTACCAGTATCAATATTGCTGCTACCATACCTCCATATCTGAACCAAGCAGATGTTGACCCTCGGGCATCATGTTTATCCAAGCGGGCATCGAGTCTTTCCCATGCTCTACGGGAAGGCTTCTCGTCGAGCTTATGCTCATGCTGTCTGAATAATTCGTATATTTTATCGTTATCGTTCATTGTATCTTAATTATTAATGATTGTGTGATTAATGATTATATGATTTGGAAATCATTAATAATTTAATCGTTAATAAAACTATATTATATTCCTTTATAAATGACTTCGCAATCTTGCAAACTAATATTCTTTTTAGTACAAGTATTCTTTCTTAATATTCCTCCATATTGACAAACTACATTCCTGTCCTTGTCATATACCTTAGTTATCATATCATTACAAGTTACACAGCTATTCACTTTCCAAACAT
>JBNMOV010000259.1:0-6964 GCA_051275765.1 Maribacter sp.
CTGACCAACAGTTCTGAAAATACTGCTAGAGATGTTTTACGAATAACGGAGCATGCTGCCTCGAAGCGATTAAAAATAGAAGGCAAACTATCTCAAAATGCCATTCAATCAGGAAAAAGTGTGGCGGATGAACGCGATATTATTTGGTCATGGGGTTATTGGTATGCACGGACGTTGCCTAAAATAACAGATATACTCCATGAGCCGCCTTCTAAGCGTTTGACTAAAGAATTAAATACCTCAGTGAAACGGATAGGAAAAATGACTTTAAAAGAAATGAAAAAATTGGATTAAAAATTATTGATTTTACTAGCTAATCTTAGCTCGTTTACTCAGCAAAAAGATAAAGCCATTCCCATTTCTATGGGATTGTATGGAGCCTATGTTATCCAGCCTGGAATTAAAATAGGAACTGCTTTTAATCTTAAAAATTGGGCAATAGAAAAAGACGATAAAACAAAATCAAGGAGTCTATTTATCAGTCCACAAATTGGAATATTTATCCGACCAAAAAACAATACAAGTTTTGTGCTAAATGTAGATATAGCTTATAAAGCATTAAGCACAGCAGATAAAAACGATTTAAAATTTGAAGTACTCAGTGATGTGGGTAATACCATAGCAAAAGAATATGGCATCGTATTTCAACTCACAGACGAAGTAGCTAAAAATTACAACAAGAGCTTTGATTTGAATGGCTATAATGGCGATGAGTCCAATGAATTACCTTTGGCAGCTACTTAGTGAAACGAATTCAATAACATGAGCCATTATGCTTGTTCTTTCACTAAAAGCAGCAGGACAGGAATTAAAGGTTTCTTTTGAATTAAATAAATATTTTTAAACAAATCAAAAAAAACTTTGTTATTTAATAATAAAGGTGCAGATTTGCATCACAATAACTAAGAACACATGATTTTTATACAACTACATCATCATCATTTTCATACTGGCCCTCAGGCGAGCAGGAGATGATATGTGTATAAGTATAACTTAAAGATATTTCAAAACCCGTCTGAGTAAATCAGACGGGTTTTTTGTTGTTTATATACTTCTTACCTATAGATTTACTCAGTCATTCAATCAGAAAAATGAGTAAGTTAAAAATTGCCATTCAGAAAAGTGGACGATTAAATGAGGATTCCCTCCAACTACTAAAAAGTTGTGGTATTTCTATCAATAATGGAAAAGATCAGTTAAAAGTTAGCGTAGCTAATTTCCCTATCGAATTACTGTATTTACGTAATTCAGATATTCCTCAATATATCGAAGATGGCGTCGCAGATATTGGCATTATTGGCGAAAATATGCTGATAGAGAAGCAGAAAAAGGTTCAAATAATCGAACGACTAGGTTTTGCAAAATGTAAAGTATGTCTAGCTGTTCCAAAGGAAGTCAATAATGATAGTATCGACTATTTCCAAGGAAAAAGAATCGCTACCTCTTATCCTAATACGCTCAGTAATTATTTAAAAAAGTATAATATCAATGCAGATATTCACGTCATTTCTGGCTCTGTAGAAATCGCTCCTAATATTGGTTTGGCAGATGGTATTTGCGACATTGTCAGCTCTGGAAGTACACTTTTTAAAAACGGATTAAGAGAAACGCAGGTTATCTTGAAATCAGAAGCTGTTTTAGTAAAATCACTTCAATTACCTGTTGAAAAAGAAGAGATATTAGCCAAATTATTATTTAGAATACAAACAGTTCTAAGAGCTAAAAACACCAAGTATATTCTGATGAATGTACCAGCAGATAAGGTAAAAGCAGTTACTCAAATACTTCCTGTTCTCAAAAGTCCAACCATATTACCACTCGCAGAAAAAGGTTGGTATTCCTTACACTCTGTCATTGAAGAAAATAAATTTTGGGAAGTAATCGATGAATTAAAAATAGCAGGGGCAGAAGATATTCTTATTATTCCAATAGATAAAATGGTCGCGTAATGGAAGTTATCAAAAATGTACAGCAACAAGATTGGTCAGAAATCATGAAGCGACCAACCATTGAAAATGAGCAACTTACTGCAATTGTAAGCGCTATTTTAGCTACAGTAAAATCAGAAAAAGATAAAGCATTACAAAAATATGCTCTTTTATTTGACAAGGTAAATTTAGATAATTTTATTGTTTCTACCAACGAAGTTGAACAAGCCATCGCATTAGTTTCTCAGGAATTAAAAGATGCTATACAGGTAGCAAAAGGAAATATTGAAAAATTCCACATCTTACAGCAAAGCAATGAAACCGTCATAGAAACTACGCCAGGCGTCAAATGTTGGCGTAAAAACGTGGCTATTGAAAAAGTAGGATTATATATTCCTGGTGGATCAGCTCCCCTATTTTCTACGATTTTAATGCTAGGAATTCCTGCTCAAATCGCTGGATGTAAAGAGATCGTTTTATGTACGCCTTGTGATAAAAATGGAGTAGTCAATCCTGCTATTTTATATACTGCGAACCTAGTTGGAATTAAAAAAATATTCAAAGTAGGTGGTGCTCAAGCCATTGCTGCTATGGCATATGGAACAGAAAGTATTCCACAGGTTTATAAAATATTCGGACCTGGAAATCAGTATGTAACGAAAGCAAAAGAACTCATTCAGCAAAATGGAATCGCCATTGATATGCCTGCTGGTCCTAGCGAAGTATTAGTTATTGCAGATGAAACAGGAAATCCTGAATTTATCGCAGCAGATTTATTATCACAAGCAGAACATGGAGCAGATAGCCAAGTTATTTTGCTCACTGATAATGAACGTATTATCAATGAAACAATGTTGGCGATTGAGCAACAATTAGAATTACTTCCTAGAAAAGAAATCGCTCAACAAGCACTATTAAATAGCAAAGCTATTTTACTGAATGATATAGAAAATTGCTTTCTCTTTAGCAATGATTATGCTCCCGAACATTTAATTATTGCCTCTAAAAATGCTTTGAAATATATCGATAATATTGTGAATGCAGGTTCAGTCTTTTTAGGTAATTACAGTTGTGAAAGTGCAGGAGATTATGCCAGTGGAACGAATCATACTTTACCTACTAATGGTTTTGCAAAAAATTATAGTGGCGTTTCATTAGATAGTTTCGTAAAGAAAATCACTTTCCAAGAACTCACTAAAAAAGGTATTTCCAACATAGGAAATGCTATAGAAATCATGGCAGAAGCAGAAGGACTTTTTGCACATAAAAATGCTGTGACAATACGATTAGAGAATATTAAAAAAGATAACTAATGTTTAATATCAATAACATCACACGAAAAAATATTCTCGACCTCACACCATATAGTTCAGCAAGAGAAGAATTTAGTGGCAATGCAAATATTTGGTTAGATGCGAATGAAAATCCTTTTGATACAGATTTAAATCGCTATCCAGATCCTTATCAGAAAGCATTGAAAAAAGCGATTGCTGAAATAAAAGATATTCCTAGCAATCAAATATTTATCGGAAATGGAAGCGATGAAGCGATTGATTTATTGTTTAGAGCATTTTGCGAACCTAAAAAAGACAAGGCTTTTATCTTTCCGCCCACTTATGGAATGTATAAAGTATCTGCGAATATTAATAATGTAGCAATCGTAAAACTCAAGCTAGACGACAACTTTGAATTGCCACCTTTAGCTGGCATCAAAGACGATATAAAATCTAAAGGATTATTATTCATCTGTTCGCCTAATAATCCAACAGGAAACATTTATTCGCTCGATTCGATAAAAGAAATAGCAGATAATTTTGCTGGATTAGTCGTCGTAGATGAAGCTTATATTGATTTTTCAATGGCTAAAAGTGCGATTAATCTACTTCCTAATACGCCAAATATTGTCGTCTTACAAACGATGAGCAAAGCTTATGGATTAGCAGGTTTAAGATTAGGAATGGCTTTCGCCAACCCTGCGATCATTCAAGTATTGAATAAGATAAAACCACCTTATAATATCAATACACTTAGCCAACGTAAAGCATTGGAAGTCATTAAAAACAAGGCAAATATTCAACAACAAATCGCTTTAATACAAGCAGAAAGAGGAAAGTTGATTGAGGCATTAAAAGACATTAAATCTGTAAAAAAGATCTATCCTACAGAAGCCAATTTTATCCTTGTAGAATTTGAAGATGCTAATAATCTATTCATCGCATTACAAAAAAAAGGCATCGTCATTAGAAATAGAACAAGCCAAGTAAAAGAAGCATTGCGTATCACAGTTGGTACAGCAGAACAGAACCAAAAATTGATTCATACAATCAAGGAGTTGGAAAAGATATAACGATAATAATTCAAGGGATTTTATTCCAAGAAAATCTTAAAGAAATTACAACATGAAAAAGGTATTATTTATAGATAGAGACGGGACATTAGTGATAGAACCGCCAATAGATTATCAACTAGATAGTTTGGAAAAACTGGAGTTTTATCCAAGCGTATTTCAATGGCTTTCTAAAATCGTCATAGAACTTGATTATGAACTCGTTATGGTTACGAATCAAGATGGCTTAGGTACTAAATCCTTTCCAGAAGAAACGTTTTGGCCAGCACAAAACAAGATCATTCAAGCATTCAAAAATGAAGGTATTGAGTTTGCTGAAATACTGATAGATAGAAGTTTTCCAAAAGATAATGCTCCTACTAGAAAACCAAGAACAGGATTACTCAACGCATATATTCATGGCAATTATGACCTTGTTAATTCTTATGTCATTGGCGATAGATTATCAGATATAGAATTGGCAAAAAACCTACAAGCAAAAGGTATTTTCATAGGAGAAAATGAAGAAACTGCTGCCTTATCTACTAGAAATTGGAAAGAGATTTATCAATATTTAAAAGAGAAACCAAGAACAGCTAATATCAGTAGAAAAACTAAGGAAACTGATATCAATATCAGCGTCAATCTGGATGGAAATGGTCAGTCGAAAATAGATACTGGAATTGGTTTTTTCGATCACATGTTAGAGCAAATTGCTAAGCATGGAAATTTAGATTTAGAAGTCACTGTAAAAGGCGATTTGGAAATTGATGAACATCACACAATCGAAGATGTTGCGCTTACACTAGGAGAAGCATTTTTGACTGCTTTAGGTAGTAAAAAAGGAATCGAACGATATGGATTTTTATTGCCAATGGATGATTGTTTAGCACAAGTCGCCATAGATTTTGGTGGCAGACCTTGGCTAGTTTGGGAAACAGCATTCAAACGAGAAATGGTAGGAGAAATGCCTACTGAAATGTTTATGCACTTTTTCAAATCCTTTAGCGATACCGCCAAATGTAACTTGAATATAAAAGCTGAAGGAGACAATGAACACCATAAAATAGAAGCGATTTTCAAGGCATTTGCAAAAGCCATCAAAATGGCAATATCGACATCAGATAATTATTCTATACCTAGTACAAAAGGAATTTTATGATAGCCATAATAGATTATAATGCAGGCAATATCAGTTCTGTAAAAAACGCTTTAATTCGACTTAATTATCCTTCTATTATTACAAATAATGAGGAGAAAATCAGAAATGCAGACAAAGTTATATTTCCTGGTGTTGGCGAAGCGAGTTCTGCGATGAATTATTTGAAAAACCGAGGTTTAGATGAATTCATTCCAACCTTAAAACAGCCATTTTTAGGCATTTGTTTAGGCATGCAATTGATGTGTACATCGAGCGAAGAAGGCAATACAAAGTGCTTAGGAATTTTTGATACTGAGGTCAAATTATTTCCTCCAATAGAAAAAGTACCACATATGGGTTGGAATAATTTAGTGGAATTAAAAGGAGATTTATTTAAAAATATTCAGTTGAGTGATGATGTATATTTCGTCCATAGTTACTATGCTGAATTATGCGAAAATACGAGTTCACAATGTGATTATATTTTGCCTTTCAGTGCTACATTGCAAAAAGACAATTTTTATGCTACACAATTTCATCCTGAGAAATCAGCGGATGTAGGTGAACAAATCCTTTTAAATTTCTTAGAAACTGTTTCAAGTTAATAGACTTTATTATGCCCCTTTTTTCACTGCTTTTCGTTCTGAAAATGCTCATTACGCTATAGCGTAACTCCACTTTTCATGCCTCAATCAGTAAAAAATGAACTATAACAATTTTCAAAAATCAAATTAAAACAATTTCTTAGAATTATGAGAATAATACCCGCAATAGATATCATAGATGGAAAATGTGTACGACTGTCTAAAGGAGATTATAATACCAAAAAAATCTATAACGAGAATCCTTTGGAAGTCGCCAAAGAATTTGAAGATAATGGTATCGAATACTTACACTTAGTAGATTTGGATGGTGCGAAATCTAAGCATATTGTCAACTATCCTATTCTAGAAAAAATTAGTAGAAATACCAATTTAAAAATTGATTTTGGTGGAGGAATAAAATCAGATGAGGATGTAAAAATCGCCTTTAATTCTGGTGCTAGCCAAATCACAATAGGAAGTATTGCAGCTAATCAGCCAGCATTATTTATTAAATGGCTCAAGGAATATGGAGCTCAAAAAATCATATTAGGAGCAGATTGTCAAGATAGAAAAATAGCGACGAATGGTTGGTTAGAATCATCAGAATTAGATGTGATAGATTTTATTCAATCTTATGAAAAAGAAGGGATCGAATATGTTATTTGCACAGATATTGCCAAAGACGGAATGTTGCAAGGTGCTTCAAATGAGTTATATACGGATATTATCAGTCAAACGAATGTCCAATTAATAGCTAGTGGAGGTGTTTCAAATATGGATGATTTATTCCAATTAAAAAACATCAATTGCGAAGCAGCTATTATTGGAAAAGCGATTTATGAAGGTCGAATTTCATTGAAACAACTACAACAACTATGTTGAAAAAAAGAATCATTCCCTGTTTAGATATCAAGGATGGAAGAACAGTAAAAGGGATCAATTTTGTGGACATTAGAGATGCTGGTGATCCAATCGAATTGGCACA
>JBNMOV010000260.1:0-6962 GCA_051275765.1 Maribacter sp.
AAAGTAATAGCAAAAAAGAAAAGAATACATCTGCTAAAAAGGTTCAAAAAACTACATTAGGCGGAGGCGAAAAATGGTGGGAAGGAGAACGATATTATTACACCAAAATAGATTTAAGAAAACATCAGATTGATATTCATTCTGCATCTGATGGAGTGAATAAAATTAATGATATTATTAATGATAAATTACTTTTCGCAACTAATGGAGGAATATTTGAAGGAGATTTTTCTCCTACAGGATTATTAGTTGCCAATGGTAAGACCATTCATGATATTAATTTAAAAAAAGGTACGGGTAATTTTTATTTACAACCTAATGGCGTTTTCTATATTTCCTCAAAAAATAAAGCTAAAGTACTAGAATCCAATGACTTCAATAAAAAGAACCCCAAAGTAAAACACGCTATACAATCTGGTCCTTCATTATTATTAAATGGAAAAATAAATAAGAAATTTAATAAAGGATCGAAGAATAAATATGTCAGAAGTGGTGTAGGTGTATTGGATGAAAATACAGTTATTTTCGCTATTTCTAAAAACCCCGTTTGTTTTTATGATTTTGCAGAAATGTTTTTAAAAAAACTATCTTGTAAAAACGCTCTTTATCTGGATGGTGCCATTTCGGAAATGTATCTCCCTGGTGTAATTAAAGACAATTACAGCAATAATTTTTCAACTATAATAAGTGTTAGCCATGAAGAATAAATCAAGTTTTTATCATATTGTTATATTACTCGTCATTGGTTTGATGTGTTGTAATACTTATTCTTTTGCACAGGAAGAACTAGGAAGTATAGAAACCAAAAAGAAATGTAAAAAAGATGCTAAATGCTGGACTGATGAGTACAATAAATTAGTAACAGAACATCATGTTATTCTTAGGCAAAAAAAAAGGCTCGACACTTTTTATGATGATGAGCGAACTAAAAATATTAAATTACAAAAAAAATACGATGAACTTCTAGCGACTAAAACAGGAAGCCAAGCTGCTCCTCCAAAAAAAATAATTAGTATTGCTGGAGATGATTGTGATAAAAGAATTCAAGCATTACGAGATTCTTTTAATGGCGTTATTAAACATACAGAATTATTAGCTGAAAATAATAGTAAAAATAAAAAATGCGATAAAGAAATTAGTAATTTAGAATCTGCTAAAGCAAGGTTAGAAGCAGAAAACAGAGATCTTAAGAATAAAAACAAAGAGGTAGAAAAACAAGTAAAAGAAGTAAAAGATCGATACAGTCAAGCAACTAAAGTTAATCAAAAATACTACAAAGATCCTACATACAAAAACGAAAGCATCAATTTCACTGGACATAATTTTGAAACATTCGTAGTTACAGAACCTTCTCTTATAGATATCAAGATTTATAAAAGAAATGATAGAGATAAAAAACTAGCCAGTTTATTAGATTTGAATAAGCACATTGAAAAGAAAGGAGGCGAAGTTCTGTTTTCAACCAACGGAGGAATGTATAATTCGATTCGCGAATCTCAAGGTTACTTAGTCCTTAATGGTGAGGAGATTAAAAAAATTGATACTTCAGACCCTAAAGATGGCACCAATTTCTACCTCAAACCCAATGGTGTTTTCTACATTGATGATCAAGGAAAAGCAGGCGTATTAGAAACTGATGTATACAAAAAACAAAAGATAGAACCTAAATATGCTACTCAATCTGGCCCTATGTTAGTGGTAGATGGCAAGATTCATCCAATACTAAATCCATTCGGAAAGAGTAAGAAAATTAGAAGCGGTGTAGGAGTAGATAAAGAAGGGGAAGTATTTTTTGCTATCTCTAATGAACCTGTCAATTTTCACACTTTCGCCTATTTATTCCAAAAAGAATTCAATTGCGAAAATGCCCTCTTCCTAGATGGTACCGTTTCCAAAACATATTCCAAACATGGCAAAAAAGAATTAGGTGGCGACTTTGGTCCAATGATCGCCGTCCTCCATAAAAAAGCACCAAAACAAGTGCAACCAGAAGACCTCAAACAACGAGAACAACCTCAGCCAAACACAGAAGAAGGCAAAATAGATTCTTCTCAAGAGAAGAAGTAAGAAATAAATAACATTGTTCGTTTTAACAGCCCTACCCCAAAGGAGGGAAATGAATACTGGGGAGGCACACATTCAATACCAAATCATGAGAAAGAAATTCATTTACTTACTACTCGTAGCATTATGTTTCCCCATCATTACAGAAGCACAAACCAAAGTGGACAAAGGCTTAATCGCTCGTTATCTCTTCAACGGAAACGCCAAAGATGCCAGTACAAATGGTAATGATGGCACAAGAATAGGAGGAGTAACAGACATCAAAGATCGATTCGGCAACGAATGTGCAGCCTTTGATTTCAATGGCGTGGATGGCTATGTCGAAGTTCCTCATTCCAAATCATTGAGTACACCACGAGATGAAATCGGCGTAACTGCTTGGCTAAAACTCAAGGAAGGAACACCTTTTTCAGAACTGCAATGGATGACACTCATCTGTAAATCAGACGATCCACAAGAAACAGATAACAGCCCTCAATACAGAATACAATCCACCAAAGTAACGCTGTCTATCAATACAGATTTTACAGAAGAAACTAAACATCTACTAGAATTTGATGAATGGTTTTTCTATTCTGTAACCTATGATGGTCAGACGGTTAGAGCGTTTGTGAATGGAACGATGTTCGCAGAATTTGACTATATGACAGAATTCGAGTTGAATACACTACCTCTAAATATAGGACGAGATATGCCAGGAAATTTAGAATTCTATGGTGGAGCAATGGATGATCTTAGAATCTATAATCGTTCCCTTTCAGAAAATGAAATCCAACAATTATTAAAGGATAACTCAGAAAAAACATCTCCAAAACCCTGTGACAAAAAATCAGCTTGCAATATCCTTGATATCAAAGCGAATCCTTTAGATTGCTATATTGATAAAGGAGAACATTTACACGATGTAGAGCTGATCATCACTTATGAAAACCCACCTAAAAATGGTAATTTATATGTAGAAGCTGGAGGCGTAAGAAAAACGGCTAGAATCAACCCTAAAGGCAAAACAGAAATGTTGCTGCTAGGCATTCCTTCTGATAGAAATGATGTTTTCGTGAAGGCATATTTCAGTAAAGATAAAGCCTGTGAATATACTGTCCCTGATTTATATGTAGCTCCAAATCCATGTGAAGAAAAGAAGGATTGCGATATTTTCAATATAAGCGTAAATGAAGGAGCTTGTTATCAAGATAGTGGATTTTCTGTCTTCGATTTATCCGTTGATATACAACACAGTAATATCCCTACTGGCGAAAAATTGGTGATCAAAGCAGGAGGACTCAAAAAAACAATCGAGGCAGGTAAAAACTCATCTTCTATTACTATTAAAGGCTTGCCAGTCAATGGAAGTACTGCTACTGTCATTTGCTATTTATCCTCCAATTCTTCTTGCAAATTGATAAAAAAAGACATTATTAATTCCCCTAAACCCTGCAAAGGAACAAATCCTACTCCAAGCAATAAGGACTGTATAATAAACAGTACTAATGTCGTAGATTTAGGAGATTGTTACTTGGATGGCAATGAATCTTATTACAACCTAAAGCTGAACGTTGACTACGAAAATCCTCCTAGTAATTGCGAATTATTGGTTTATATTGGTGGCGAAGAACGGACGCTTAATTGCCAGTCAAATAATGGCGGCGAAATATTCACCATTAAGAAATTAAGAGCAGATGCAGCTGAAAAAGACATCGTAGTTGTATTCACAGACGAAAGTGATTGTGCAGTAATTTCATCTGCCACTTTTACCAGTCCTGCTCCTTGTCCTCCTCCTGTTTCGAAAAAATGTGCGATTTCGAGTATAGATCCAGAAGTATCAGATTGTCGTACAGACAATGGAAAATCTCTTTATGATGTGAGATTAACGGTCAATTATACTAATCCACCTAGTTCAGGCAAGTTGATCGTAAAAATGAAAGGACAACAGAAAGAAATAGATTTCAATCCTGCAAAAAGTAGAGCATTGGCAATATTCAGAAATATAGAAGCAGATGGGAAACCAGTCATGGTATCCGCATTTTTCAAGTCAGATAAGAAGTGTCTTAAAATTGCTCCGAATTTATTTACAGCACCAGAACCCTGCGTAGATGAAGAAGTAGGAAAAATAGATTTCCAAAAGAAAATAACTGTAAAGAATTCTGATGTAAAAATCTATTTTTACGATCATATGAGAGAAGATGGCGACATTGTTTCTGTCAAATTTGATGGAAAATGGGTAGTCAATAAATTGGAATTGAGAAAAGAAGAGTTTGCAGAATCCATAGATGTAAGCCTAGAAGAAGGCAAAACCTATGAACTTATTTCCAAAGCATGGAATTTAGGGGAAGTAGAACCTAATACACTTACAGTCAAAATAGTAGATATCAAAACAAATAGATCGCAAGTTATTAAGTTGAATTCCAGAATAGGAATTTCTGGATCGATGAAGATTGTTTATGAGCGGTAAGCTTAGTTATTAAAACAGCAGCTAGTTCGAGCAACCTCGGACTAAATCTGCTGTTTTAATTTTGTAATATGCCAAGAGTAAAATAATAATGAAGTGAAGGAATAATAATTGGATTTTACTTGATATTTGGCATAAGTGTAAGTCCAAGGTGCAACCTCGAACTAGCGAGTATAGACTACTCGCTAGTTCGAGACACAAAACAACATTAAAACGAAAAACAAAACCTATTTATAATGAAAGCAATTCATTTTACACTATTATTTTTATTCCTATTAGGAACACAAAGCCTGATTTCTCAAAACCCAGGAAAGTTAAGAGAATTGGGCATCTCCCTAATAGGTGAATATGGATTCACTGATCCAGTTTCATTATCCACTACAGCAGGAATATCCCCTATCCGAACATTTACAAGAACCTCAGAAGACGCATGGTATGCCAAAGATTTCAATGCTAGGGACAAGATAGATTTCAGCTATTCCTATGGAGCATCGCTATTCTTTACTGCCAGTACACCTAAATTTAATCTAGTTACGATAGAAGGTGGTTTCAAACACTCCAAACTCGTTTATTATTACGAATTCGATACACCATTATATTCTCCACAAGCAGATGCAGTCACTCATTTTCAAGAATGGTTTTACACCAATCAATACTTTGCTAATCTAATTTATTCTCAGCATTTAGGTTATACTAAAAGTCTGTTTTTATATGCCAAAGTAGGAGGTACCTATTCGGAAATATCCAGTAGATTTCTTCCTACCAGAAACAAAAATCTATACGATGGCATTTCAGCATCTGGCTCCACCACAATAGGAAATCAAGATGGAACATCCGTCCTAGAAATCAACGAAACCGTCAACGATACAGATCTACAGTTTGGAATATTAGGAGGGCTAGGTTTTGAACTTCGTTTTGGAGCAAAGAAAAGGCATGCTCTATTTGGGGGTGTATTCTATCGCCATAATTTGAAAACCATGGTTAATGCCAATTATGCCAAATCAGAGAATAGCATCTTACAAAGCAATGATGATGTAAAATATAGAGGCAATTATTATGGCTATGAATTCGGTTATAAATTTCCAATAATTCCCATTAAGGACAAATATGGCAGTAGTTCTAATTCCAAAGGAAAAGGAAAAGTCACTGTTTATCTCAGTTTTAATTATTTAGGTTCTATTGGAGCGAAATGGAGAATAGATGGAGGACAATGGAGAAATTCAGGAGAATCTGTTTCTGTAAAAGAAGGAAGATATCTAGTAGAATTTTCTAACGTAAATGGTTGGACAGCTCCATCTAGTACGTATGTAGATATCAAATCAGGTACTGTTTATACTACGACAGCTACTTATTCGAAAAATAATAGTAATCCGCCACCACCACCTCCTACACCACCAACAAAACCTACGAATCCTGCTCCACAAAGCAGTGATTTAGAAAAGGATATGCAAAGCTGTTTTAAAGACAAAAAAAGTGATCCTATTTATTATGAAAATGATTTGACAGTAAAATATGGTAAGGTAGAGATAGAAATATTTCCTCCCATTTCTAGTGGCGAAGATGGAGATAAAATATCCCTTTGCGTAGATGGAGAATTAGAACTGAGTAATTACGAAATAAACGAAGAAGGCAAAAAAATATCCTTGGACATGTCTTCCAAAACAGAAATATTGCTCATCATCAAAGCAGAAAGTACTGGTAGTAATGGCAAAACAGAAATAGAAGTACAGGTCGTTACAGGAAGTAAATTAGGCGATGGACTAGATGGGCAAAAAGTAACGTTACAGTTACAAAAAGGCGATTATTATTACATAAAAGTCATTAGGTAATGAATAGAAGTATCAATATTATATTTTTAATCCTACTCGCTTCTTTCCTCTTCGCCTGTAATACTGGCAAAGGTTACGAAGTCGCTAAGAATAAAGAGAAAATAGAAATCGTCAACCT
The DNA here is from genome assembly GCA_051275765.1 of Maribacter sp. GTDB lineage: Bacteria > Bacteroidota > Bacteroidia > Chitinophagales > Saprospiraceae > JAHDCE01. The sequence continues at coordinate 6,458 of JBNMOV010000260.1, forward strand.
CTTCGCTCCAGGCTTTTCTGGAGCTGGAAAGGATTTCTGTCTATTGGCAAAAAACAATAAAACAGGTGAATGGGAATTATTCTATGATCAAATACATGGCATAGATTCACTCGAGCCTGGAATAGTTTATAACATCGTAGTAGAAGAACATGATGTATCACAAGGAAATAAAACGCTAGGCTCTTCTGGTATTATTTATCGACTAGACCAGCAGCTTTCTAAAGATACCTTAAAAGAGGATATTCATATCGTATTGCAAATAGATTCCCTCAATACATTCATAGAATTCGATTCCTTGAATCATCCTTATATTTTAGGAAAAAACAGGATCGAATTCCTCAATCAAAAATCTAAAAAAGCATTCATTAATAATATAAAAGGTGGCGCCAAAATAGATGTAGTTTGGAATATAGAAAGTATAACAAAAGGAGATTTTTTTGCAAAAAAAATAATTATTAATGATAAGAATATCATGAAAGAACGTTGATGTTTTGCTCCTAAATCC
>JBNMOV010000261.1:0-6911 GCA_051275765.1 Maribacter sp.
AATATAATGTCTGGATGATTTTCATAACAGCATTCGACAATATCAAAAAACAAATCCAAATCCCTCAAAAAGCGTCCAATGTATAAACAATGGATTTTTTCATCATCGAATTTCAGACTTGGTTCTGGATAAAAATACGTGGTGTCCACAGGATGCGGAATGAGATCTACTTTACCTTTTGTCTTATAATTTTGTTCAAAAAAATCATAAGACACGGAATCCAAAACAATGATTTTATCCAGATAATTAAAATTTGTCCAAGTCTGTTTTTCTTCCTTCCAAAAAGAAGAAGGCAAATGAATCGTAGCAACTAATTTCGCTTTAGGACGAAAAAAACCATACTTAAAGAGGATAAATTCCTTTTGCAAATAAGTAAAGTGAATCACATCTGGACGAAAAAATAAACACTTGAAAAAAATACGTAATTCTGTCACGAAAAGGCTGGCAGAAATATTATTTTTTTGTTTTGGTGACAAGCATTCCAGCACCTTTTGTAACCAACCATAACCTTTGATATGTTGTTTAACCATGATGGACTGCATATCATTACCATCGAAAGTCTGAAAGACTCGATCGTAACCACTTTTAGAGGCGTGATGTTTCCAAACTTGTCGAATAAGCAATAATTTCATATCTGAAAAATAGATGCTGAGATTTTGAGATAAAATTAAGTAATTTAGCATATTAAAATCTCAATATCTCTATGAGTAATCCTCTCGTTTCCGTAATCATGCCTGTTTATAATGGCGAACGCTATCTCAGCGAAGCCATAGAGAGTATCTTAAATCAAACTTACGAAAATATTGAGTTTATTATTCTAGATGATGGCTCTACTGATGCTAGTCCTCGCATTTTATCTGACTTTGAGCTACACGATAAACGAATTCAAGTTCATTCCTTTAAGGAAAACAGGGGTATTATTGATGTTTTGAATGAAGGAATTACATTGGCTAAGGGAGAATATCTCGCTAGAATGGATGCTGATGATATTTCCTTGCCTACAAGATTGGAAAAACAAGTAGCATTCTTAGAATATAATCCAGATTATCTATTGGTAGGCTGTAAAATAGAGCTTCTTTTTGGGCAGCGGCAGCCTTCTGGCATTTATCCACAACTTTATTCTTCTAGCGATGAACTGAGGATTAGCTCATTATTTTATTGTCCTTTTTCGCATCCTACTGTTATGATGAAAACAAATATTGCCAAGGCATTTGGTTATAATTCTGGCTATCACAAAGTGGAGGATTATGAATTATGGACTAGATTATTGCAGTATTATTTTTGTGCTAATTTAGAGGAAAGGTTACTGTATTACAGAATGCACGCCAGTCAAGAGACACAAGTCAGAAAGGATATTTTGTTGTCTAATTTAAATAGATTGCATCAAGAACAGTTTGATCGTTATGATATACAATATACGCGAGAAGATTTAGCTATTCATTTGTTGATTCCAGGGAGTAATACGATTCCTTTAAATTTAATGCAATTATCATCAATTAATAAATGGCTAAAAGAACTACATACACAGCTATTAAAAAAAAGGGCATTTAAGCATCAATATTTAGATGCTATTTTTTACGACACGTGGAACAGCGTTTGTAAAAAAGGAAAACAACATGGATTAAAAACGTATTATTTATTAAAAAGGGGGCATTTTTATAAGAAGGATAAAAAGTCTTTGTTTTTATTTTATTTATTGAGTCATGCTGCTTTTACGCCACTTCATCGTATTTATTTAAAAAGAAAAAGAGGATGATTTATTTCCAAGAAGAAATATCAAAATCTATTAATTCAGCTAATTTATTATTTGAATTAATAAATTCTTTTTTTAATTCATTAATCATTTTTTCATCATTTTTATTTTTATCTATTTTTCCTTTCTGAAAATATAAATAAGTACTTTTTATTTTATCTTTAAAAGAAGATGCAGGAAACAATTGCGACAAATCCATTATTCTTCGATGCAGACGTTTATTTTTTATTTCATAACTTTCATTATTTTTGCTATCATTAAATTTAAACTTATTTAATGATAATTCTTTTAAAATATCATTTATAAAAACATCTTTATCTTTTATCATTTCATCAAACGATAAAAAAATTATATTTTCTTTTCCTATTTTATTTATCCATTTATTTACATAATTAAAATAATGGCTATACTCTAATTCGCGAGCTAATACAAAACCACTTCTTTTATCAGAAACTAGCCATTTTTGTATTTGTTTTTTATCATCATTTAATAATGCTTCTACATACATTTCAAAAGAAATATCTTTTTTAAAATTCCCTAAATTATTTTTAGTAAAATTAAAAGAAGAATAAATCCGTTGAGCAGGTTCTCTAAAAATAAAGATCATTTTCTTATTTGGTAATTTAGATAAGACTTCCATCATAGCATTTTGATACATCAAATGATCTGTACCATCTAGAAAAAAAGATGATTCTTTCTGAGCGAAAATATCTAAAAGCCCAGCTATTCCATCCTTATAATAATTGTTATTTACGTTCAATAATGGATGTTTTTTATCCATAAAATAGTAACTTGCTCGTTGTATAGAAGGCGTAACATTTGGATGCTGACTCAATTGATTCATCAAAAAAGTCGTACCACTCCTAGGTGCTCCTGTTATAAACAGATAATTTCGTGCCATCACATCATTCGTATCCATGAAAGCTATTGCTTTTTCTAACTACTTGATTTACAATATAGGAGGGGCGGAACCTAGCCTTATCTTACTCTTGGACAAAACCTATCCTAACTGCCAAAAAGAATTATTATCCTTCAAAAAACCAACTTTATATAAAACGGATCCTTTAGAGCTCAATATCCCTTCCCACCTAAAGATAGGATTTGTTCCTAGAACATCTGGCATTGCTTTTTTCCCTTTTATAGAATATTTTTTCAATAGAAAAAATCTTGCTCATTATTTCTCTAACAAAGAGGCTGATTATTTAATCGCTTCTTCTATTTATGCTCCTATTGCTATTAATCATTTTCGAGGAAAAGATAAATGTATTTTTATTCAATCAGACATTGATTTAGGTAAAATAGCGAATTACGAAACTGGTATTAAAAAGATTATTAAATACGTTTATAATTTAATTCAATTTCCTTTTTTATTTATTTATAAAAAAGATGTAAAAAAGGCATTACAAAATAGTCAAATAGTTTGTAATTCATATTATACTAAAAACTTAGTTAAACAATTTTATGGAATAGAAAACTGTACAGTAGAACATCCAATGATTGATGAAGAAGAATTAAAAAAATCCTATTTAAAAAAGAAAGAAGAAATTAATAAAAAAGGAATTGTATTTATTGGAAATGATCCACATAAGGGATTACACATTGCTATTTCAATCAGTAAAATATTAAAAGAATATTCTTTTTATTTCTTTTCTAAAAAAATAAAAGAAACTACGACTATTAACAATATAACTTATATCCCTTGGGTAAATGATGCAGCAGATGCATACAAATATGCCAAAATGATCATCATGCCTTCTCAATGGAATGAAACTTTTGGAAGAGTAGGTAGAGAAGCCCATTTATTAAATATTCCTGTTTTAGTTTCTAATTGTGGAGGATTACCAGAAGCTGTTTTTTATGATGAAAAATCTCTAGTAGATAATTATAAAAATGTGCAATCTTGGATTATTAAAATAAAAGAAAAAATGCCATGAAAACATCTGTTTGCATGGCGGTTTATAATGGAGCTAATTTTCTACATCGCTCTATTCCTTCTATTTTATCACAATTAAAAGAGAACGATGAGATAATTGTTATAGATGATTATTCTACAGATAATTCTATTTCAATATTGCAATCTTTTCAAGATAAACGCATTCATATTTTTGCCAATGACAAAAACGAAGGAGCAAGTCCTAGTTTTTTCAAGGCTTTAAAAAAGGCAACAGGAGATATTATATTCCTAGCAGATCAAGATGATCTTTGGTTACCTGAAAAAGTAAATATAGTATTGGAAATTTTTAATAGCAAGAAGGTGGGAATCGTCGTGCATGATGCTATTATTATAAAAGAAGGCAAGGAGTGGGGGAAATCATTATTTACTAAGAATAATAGTGGAGGAGGTTTTTTGAAGAATATCTTGAGCAATAAATATATTGGTTGCTGTATGGCTCTGAGCAAAGAAACAAAGAATAAGATCCTACCTCGATATATTAATCCAGAGGTTTATCACGATCATTATCTAGGTGTAAAAGGAGAATCAAAAACTAGAATAAAAACTTACTTTTTGAAGAAATCGCTTATCCGATATTATCGACATAGCGAAACGCATACTAACATATTCCAAAAAAGAAAACTAAGGACTATAGTAAAGGAAAGATGGCAATTATGCTACATGCTATTCAAAAATATCTAGCGTTTATTTTAATCCAAATACTTCTCTACTGCATCAAAATAATGTCCCCATATATTTTCTTCTGCAAAATCTTCTATGATTTTTGCTCTGCCATTTTTTCCCATCTGTATCTGCCCTTCCCTATCCAAATCAATAAACTGTTTTATCTTACTTTCCAGCATATCTACATCCTTGAGATCACAGAGATAACCATTGACTCCATCCTCTACTAAATCCCTACAACCCACATTGTCATAAGTAACAATTGGGCGTTCCATCGCTGCTGCTTCCAGTAATATCCTAGATAATCCTTCTCGATAATAAGATGGAAACAACAAGCAATCCGATTTCTCTATAAAAGGTCTAACGTCTACGGTTTCGCCTAAATAATCAATAATGCCTTCTTTTTGCCAGTTCAGCAGTTGCTCGTATTCCACTGCATTGGGATTAGAAGGATCTACAAATCCTAGAATAGAAAAACGAGTTTGTGGATATTTTGCTCGTATTCGACGTGCTACAGTAATAAAATCGCCAATTCCCTTATCCCAAAGGACTCTGCCAGCATAAAGGAAATTGATATTATTATGCTGTTTCCCATAGTCATTAGGCTTAAACCAATCCGTATTAATGCCTTCGCCCTTAATGATTCGAGATTTTTTTTCTTTGACGATATTCTTTTGAACAAAGATATTTTTATCATCCTCATTCAAAAACCAGACTTCTTTCGAGAGTGTTCCTGTGAGTCGATACAGGAGTAACATCATAATTCCTGCAGGGGATTTCTTGAAGTTCAGAAAATGTCCCAAGCCCGTCGTAATCGCAATGAAAGGAGTCCTATTGATAGCCGCAGCTATTCCACCATAAATATTCGGCTTGATGGTATAATGAAAAATAAAATCAAAATTTTCACGCCTATACAAACGCACAAATCTCAGTAAAGTCTTGAACTCCTCTAACCAGTTCGTGCCATAATTTTCCATAGGAATATGGATATAAGAAACACCTTCAGATACGAGCTTAGTGCTAAAGGTATCCTTTGGAGCAATCACTACTATTTCATGCCCCTCGTCCCTCAGTTTTCGTATAATTCCTAATCGAAAATTATACATACTCCATGCAGTGTTACCTACAAAAGCGATTTTATATTTCCTCCTTTCTTTCGACAAAACTTAGAAATATTCTGGTAAGTCCTTTTTATAAGCTCCTACTACCCCTTTAATTTCTTGTTCCAATTTCTTAGGATAAACTAGCAATATATCACCTTCATCTACTACAATATAATCTTCCAGTCCTTTGATGACTGTCAGCTTACCATCCTTTGTTCTAATGAAGCAATCTTTGGTATCTTTCAATATAACCTTGCCTGTTGTCACATTGCCATTTTCGTCCTTATCCCTATATGAATAAAGGGAATTCCATGTCCCCAAATCAGACCAACCAATGTCAGAAGGAATCGTATAAATATTATCTGCTTTTTCCATAATAGCGTAATCCACAGATATTTTTGGTGTATTAGGATAAGCTTCATCTATGAATTCTTGCTCCTTATCTGTATTATAATAAGCTGCTCCTTTTTCTAATATATCTAATATCTCTGGAGCGTTTTGCCTGTATGATTTCAATAGTGTATCTACATTCCAAACAAAAATACCTGCATTCCAAAGGTAGTCACCACTATCCAAAAACTGCTGTGCCGTTTCTAAATCTGGCTTCTCCATAAAGCGTTTCACTTTATGCGTTTCGCCTTCTATATTCTCTCCAAAATTGATATATCCATATCCAGTATCAGGACGAGTAGGCATGATTCCTAATGTTACTAATGCATCGTTATTCGTCGTAAAATCCAAAGCTGTTTCCAACTTTGAAATAAATACATCTTCTTTCAAAATCACATGATCAGAAGGAGCTACAATGAAATTAGCTTTATCATTCATCGCCTTCAATCTCAATGCTGTATATGCTACACAAGGAGCAGTATTATTCATGGATGGCTCGCAAAGAATCTGACTATAATCTAATTCTGGCAAGTGTTCCTTAACTAGTTCCCTATACCTTTTATTAGTAACAATCAAGATATTCTCAGAAGGACAGAGTTTCAAAAATCGTTCATAAGTCAATCTAATCAAAGATTTTCCTACACCCAAAATATCTAAAAACTGCTTAGGATATGAGCTTCTACTGGCTGGCCAAAAACGACTGCCTACTCCTCCTGCCATGATGGCTACGTATGTATTATTTTTATTCATATTTGTGTTAATTAGTTGATTGAGTTATTATATTGATTAGTTTTAAAAAAGAATAAGAATATTTTTTTGATATTTAGGGAATAAGAAATTAATAATTAGGATGCTCAAAATCCTATGCTTTTTAATCAAAATTTCGTTGTGTGTTTGGTTTAGTAACAAAAGTGTTTCTTATTCTTTTCCTAGATGAAAAGAATCAAAAATCACCGCTGTACAGCGTTTTTAACGCTACAAAAGCTTGTAAGTCCTAAACAAAATAAACTCGCTTTAATAACATTTGTTACTTTTAGCTTCTTTTGCT
>JBNMOV010000262.1:0-6844 GCA_051275765.1 Maribacter sp.
CCTCGAACACTATTTTGAGTAATGAGCAATCGGGAAAAAGGGGACTCATTTTGTCAGTCCAAATAAAAAAGGACTTTTACCACTCAAAAATTATACTATCTAAATTAGGAAATAGAATAATAATAATGTGCATCTCTAATGGATTCTTATTCCTCGTGTCTTGGTTAAAAAATATTTCTATAGCATATGGCTATGCAAATATATTTTGCCTTGACATAAAAAATAATGAACACAGTACTTTGCGTACCTTATTAACTACTCATTCCTTAACTCCAATGTTGTGTTGTAACAATTAGGAATATTGGATAAATAAATATTTTATTCTTTATTCCTAAAAAAATACCAGTGCGGGGGTATTTTGTAAATCGATAATTATCACAAAATACGAAAAAAAGAGGGGATAAAACATAGAAAAACACTCTACCGCCTCATATTATTTTTAGATTAATATATATATCCTTGGACTAGAATGGACAACCTTGGCAAGAATTTACATTAATGTCTGATGGCTTGGTAGATTCGACCACATTTTTGTATTTTCCTTTTCCATTTAAGTGTCCTAAAATCTTGAATTCTGTCCTTCTATTCCATTGATGTTCTTCTTCGCTACAAGGGACATTATTAGAACAATTATTCACATTAATCATTTCTCCGTAACCCTTAGGTTTCACTCTGTTAACACCAATTCCTTTTTCCTTTAACCAACGTGCTACAGACTCTGCCCTTCTCTGTGATAAACGGTAATTATAACTTTCTGACCCTCTTGAATCTGTATGTGACCCTACTTCTACCACGTATTCCGGATTATCATTCAATAAGCTATATAATTTTTGTAATTCATCGAAGGCATCATCCCTTATATATGATTGGTCAAAATCATAATAAATATGAATTAAGTAAGTTCCTGGCGTACGTCCTTTTCCAAAAGCATCCAACGTGGTAATTGGTCCGTCATAAATAACATTCGATGTCACAGATAAGTCTTCTGCTGTGTTGGAAATCATATTTTTATTGTTGTATTTAGTAGGCTTTCCAAATGTGTTTTTAGTGATATTGGAGGCTACTATTGTAGTGGATGAAGGAATCTGATTCATAGCTATATCTTGCTCTAGTGTTGTGCTAGAAGATAATCCTTGAGTACATCTTTCCTTAGATGTTACTTTCGCATAATCACTACCTATCGTAGTACTTATTTTATAGCAACAGTCTTTTTCCAGTTTGAAATAGTACGCTCCATTCTTATCAGCAGTAGTCGTTTGTAGTTTCATATCGCAGCCTGTTGGAATGAGTTCTACTATAGCTCCAGATAATGGTACTTGGCTTTCTTCATCAAATACAAAACCTTCTATATCAAACTCTAATGGTCTAATCAATGGAATCTCTACTATTACACCTTCTCCTTTTTTCAAGTTTTTGGTACATCCTTCCTTAGTATTATCCAAATAGGATTCAGCAGTAACTACATAGTTATTACAAACTTCCATTTTCTGATCAAATTCTACCAAACCTGCTCCATTCGTTGTATAAGTTGCTCTTGTTCTTTCATTAATAATGGTCGCATCGCTGATTCCTTCTCCTGTTTCTGAATCGTAAACAAATAATCTAACTGGAACAGCCATTTTTATAAAGGAGTATATATCATCTCCACCTAAACCGCCTTCTCTGTCTGATGAGAAATAACCAAATTTGTTATTATCATGCATCACGATGCCAAAATCATCAGATGTACTATTTATTGGATGTCCTAGATTAATGATTTCGCCATAAGTTCCATCATTCTTGATTTCCATATAGTAAATATCCAATCCGCCTAGTCCAACTAATCCGTTGGAAGCGAAGTATAGCTTATCATCTTTGGAAGCATAAGGAAATACTTCGTGTCCTTCTGTATTCACGTTAGGTCCTAAATTGCTAGGTGGTCCCCATCTTCCATTATCCATTTCTGTATAATAAATGTCCATTCCACCAAATCCACCAGGCATATCAGAAGAAAAATACAGCTTAGTTCCATCTGGAGATAAAGCTGGATGAGCTACTGAGTATTCATCACTATTAAAAGGTAACCCTTCTATACCTGACCATGCAGATGTTCCATTATTGGTAGCAGAAAAGACTTTTAATCGAATATCTCCATCATCATCTTTTCCTGTTTTTCCATCGTAATAATTATTTCTAGTAAAGTATATTTCTGTTTCGTCGCTATTGAATGTAACAACAGCATCGTGGAATTTAGAATTTAAACGATTGGAAAATTTAGCTATTTTTCCATATTCGTAATTATATTCTTTTTTTCTACTTCTTACCTTATTTCTATCTACATAAAATAATTCCAAAAAAGGTTTTCCTGTCCATGAGTGGGATCTTCTGATAGCTGTACCTGCAGATTCATACTCTGAAGAAAAAACAATGCCCTCGCCGTAAATCATTGGGCTAAAGTCATCCAAATTTGTATTGAAAGGCATATGTTCTATTTCGAATACTCCTTCATTTCTTGTCATCAATTCTTCTTCATAATCACAAGCACGAACTAAGTATTGTCCTCTTAAATCATCTGGTACTTCGTCCACATATTTAGAGAACCATTCTTTAGCCATGTCGCATTTGCCATTAGTTTGTAGCATTTGTCCATAATATAATTTATGAACAGCTTCTGATTCTGGCAGATTCACTATCTGACCATACCAATATTCTGCTTCTTGTGTATTACTCACCTTACGGAAAGATTCCGCTAGATTAATTTTAGCTTTAGCATCATCTTGTTTTCCTAATACTTGGCTGTATAATTCGATTGCTTCTTGATAATTCAAATCATAAAAAGCCTTGTGTGCTCTCTTTAATTTAGATGTTTGTGCAGACATCGATCCGATAGTCAGCAACAAAACTCCTAGGATGATTATACTTTTTTTCATTACAGCTAAAATTTAAAATAATAGAATTGGTTGTTTACCCCTTAATCCTCTAAAGAGGGACTTCTTTTTCTTATTAGAAATATCTTGGAGAGTAGGTTTTTGATTTTGATAGTTTGAAATCATATCCTAGCATGACTTCAAACGATGCCTTTGCTGGTTGTTGTAATTTGGTGAGGGTGTAATCGTATGCTAATCCGATGTGGAAGCTTTTATTGATATAATATGCTGCCCAAATGTCTACAGAATCGAAAGAACTATTTCCTTTAAAATGTTCTATAGATGATCTGTAAGCTACTCCTATCCAAAGTATTTCCCTGAAAAAAACAGAAAGGTCTAAACTGAATTCTGTAGGGGATGCGTAATTGTTGTATTCATTATCATCATTCTTGAACTTGCTCAACAATGCTGCACTTTTTACTAAAATCATTGGTTTGAAAACAATATCACCTTCTTTGAAAGGAATCGCTCCACCTGCTGTCAAATAATAATGTCTGAATGTTCTGGCATTTCTATCTGATGTTACGTTCTCATCTCTTAGGTCGTATTCCAAAAGATTAGGAGAAGAAACTCCTATGAAGTAATAATCAGAATAATAGTACAACCCAAAACCGAAGTTAGGCAACCAGAAACTAGGAAATGATTCAGAAAACGACTCGTCTGCTTCGTCATAAACTTCTACTTTAGAAAGATTGGCTCTCCAATTAGTCATTCCTCCTTGCATACCAACAGCAATCTTGCCTGCATACGGACTATCTCCCAATTTGATCCGATATGCATAGCTAAGATTTGCGGTTAGTGCTTGGCTAGTTCCCACCCTTTGATTAATCACTGTTCCTCCTATAGCTATTCTATCGAATCCCTTAATAGGTGTATGAACGGTGAGCGTTTGGGTCTGTGGAGCACCTTTGATTCCCAGCCACTGTGTACGGTGAATGAGATTCATACTCATGAACTCTTTGCTTCCTGCATAAGCAGGATTGAATGAAAGGCTATTAAACATGTACTTAGTATACATAGCGTCTGTTTGAGCTTTACTGTCATTCGACAGCATCAAGCCTAAGCAGATGATTAAAATAGTATGAAATATGTTCCTGTTACGTATTAATGCCTTCATATTGCCAAAATTCATGATATCTTCAAGACATCCAAAAATCGTGCTAAACATCAATTTAAATAAATTTAAATATGATTTTAACTAAAAAACAAGTAGTTATGAGTGTAATGTCCTTGTCATGGATGTTTATTTATTGTTGTATTGTTTGCCATATTGAATGACTGGTATGGTAAATTCAAATAGTTTGCCATATGACGTTTCTATAACATATATTTTATGTTAATAGGAGAATTTTAACATATTATTGGGTAAAAGGAGGTGTTTTGGACTGGAATGAGGGGGAAAGTGGATGGAGAATTTTAAGTTATGTCTATTTCTTAACATGGGAATTAAAGCCCATGTTAAAGAATAGTAATTTTTGATTTTTTGACATACGGGAGTCCTAGTCTTACTAGATCGGAACTTCAGAAATCTTGGAGATTTTCGAAGTTGTTGCTATCCTTAATTAGATAAATAAAAAAGCCAGGCATTATCTCATTGCCAATCAACTACACTACAAATCCGTCCTTTTCTTGAAGAAGTCTAGAAATTTGGATCTCTTTTCTGGTACTATGTGGATATTTTTCAGGAATTCGCCATATTTTTTGATGGTTTCAAAACGGTAAGTCAAAGCAGTAACAGGTTTATCGTTTTTGAAATAGGTTTTATTGCCATTAGTATCCATGACTATTTCGTAGAAATCATCCTTGAAAGTCATGACCTCTATACCTCCACGAGTATCTGATTTTTTGCTTATTTTCACAAAGCTATCGAAAAGGGCGAGTGCCTGTTCCATAAAAGAGCCATCTGGATCGTAGCCTTCTATGAAGTCTTCAGGATTGGTACGTTCAGGGAATTTCTTGAGTTCTAGTAATTTGTTTTGACGAAGGTAGAGCTCTTCTACAAAATCTCCATCAAAATCAGCACTACTTCTGAGATTCCACATATGTTCTAGGTAGCCCATTTCTGCTTGGAAGGCGAGTTCTTCGTTTTTGGTCAGTTCTTTTCTGGCTGATATTATCTTAGAAGCATTGACTCCCCTACCTCCATCTTTTATTTTTAATTTTATGATTTTATTCTGACTAATCGATACTCTTGCTTTGGCATGATCAGAAACGAATTTCTGTGCTTTTGCTAATTCCACTAGGCGATCTCGTTCTGTTACATCCATTGCCATCTTATTATGTAAGGTGTATAATCTTCTGGCGTTTTGTTTTCTTTGGTACAATCTTATGTTGTTAATTTCTATTTCTAGGATTTGTTTTTCTGCATTATTGACTGTTTTAGACATATCTGCACGCAGTCCTAACTCCCAGCAATCTGTTTTTTTATTCGCATAATTCAAATCTGATGCTTCACTCTCTTGTTTTGCAAATGCTAGTTTGCTCCTACTTTTTCGTAATTCTTGCTCAGCATATATTTCTCCTTTTTTGATGCGTTTATTCATCATCACCTCCGTCTTCTCCAATTCACTTTTCGCCAATTTATAACTGATATTATAATACTGTTTTTCTCTTCTCAATATATTCAGATTCGCTTGACAAGCATCTTTTTTGGAATTCATGTCTGCATCTGGATATACGTTTTTATAACCTTTTTCATTTAGTCGCTGCAAATCCAATTCCAAGGCTCTCTTTTTTCCTAGTAATTTATAGATCTCCTGCCCTATCATGTGTTCAGTCTTCCGCATACTGGAATCATCCTTGAATCCATCTCTTTTATTATCAATATAAGGCATTTCTCCTGTAGAGAAATATCGTTTGATATCTTCATTGGCTTCTTGCATCCTTACTCCAAAACTGGGTTTATTTCTTACCTTATCCAAATCGAATTGACGACCAGAATATCTTCCGCTCTTATTGGAATAGTGAAGTACTGGGCTGTAATCCTTGGTCGTTGCTTTTCCAGATTGCAAATTAGTATTCACATTGACTTGTCTAGATGCTTTCTCTGTATCTAGGCTAATCACGTATGGTTTTCTTCCTTTTTGATAAATAACAACTATATACTGTGTATAGCGAATGAGTTCGAGACTTACACTTCCTTTATTGAATTGCTCCGTTTTTTTATCTTTTTTCGAAAAAACAGTGACGTAAGCTGGCGTACTGGATTTCAAACCTGTGACCTTAATACTAAGTTTAACTTGAGCAGTGATGCTACTTGTTATGAATAGTGTGATTAATATAATTAGTATTCTCATGTTAGCGTTTGTGTATTGGCGGATTAGCTTTTTTGCGTATTAGCTTATAAGCTGCAAAGCATTGCGGCTATACGAATTTATTTGTGGCTAATATCTTCTTTTATTGTCTTTAATGCTTAATTTTGCAGCTTTTTAACGAGGTTGACAAAACAGCTTCTATTATTCCATTGTAAATATCATACCAAATGTTACGTGCTATTTCTCCTATTGATGGACGCTACGCTTCTAAGACAAAAGATCTACAGGATTATTTTTCTGAATTTGCCTTGATTAAATACAGGGTTTGGGTAGAGGTTCAATATTTTAAGGCTTTGTGTCATATTCCTTTGCCACAGTTAGTCGATTTCCCTAAGGACAAACTAGCGGGGCTAGATGCTATTGTTGCCAATTTCTCTACAGAAAATGCACAGCAAATTAAAGACATCGAAAAGGTAACTAACCATGACGTGAAAGCAGTGGAATATTTTATCAAAGGAGAATTTGATAAGCTAGGTTTGGAGCAATATAAGGAGTTTATCCATTTTGCATTGACTTCTCAGGATATCAATAATACCTCTCAGCCTAGAATGCTAAAAGACGCTATATCTAGCGTTTATCTACCAGAGTTGAATGCAATTATTGAGCATTTAAAAACATTGGCAA
>JBNMOV010000263.1:0-6833 GCA_051275765.1 Maribacter sp.
ATTATTTTGGAATATGGCGAGGCATTTTTTGACAGCGTAGCCTTAGCTACGGTGGAGAAAAATAACGATGTCCAAATTTCAAAAGAAGCCATCAAAACTTAAGATTACTTACTTTACAGTGTATTAGTACACTGTAAAGTAAATAGCTTGCAGTTTTGAATCGCTTAATTTTTAGTTAGGCTAGGCAAAAATGACGCGAATAGCCGTAGCTATTTAAGGAGTTTTTAACGACGCATAGCTAAAAACTAAGCAGACAAAACGGTTACTCATTTAATTTACAATGTACTTAGGAACGTATTTCCTGAAAGAGGATGTATTTGTAAGTGAAGTATCAAATACCATTTTAATAAAGAATTCTAATCAAGTAACATCTCCAGATTCTATTATTCCTAGACAAAATAAAATGTCTGAAATAAAAAATTAGAGTCACGATCCTTACGCTACAAAAGGATAAGGAAGGAAACCAAAATATGATTATATCTGCGAAGTTCATCTCTTTGATAATTCCTGTCAATAATTAGAAGTTCTAAAATATTTTAAAGGAGATCCTAACTACTGTCCAAAAGATCACTATCCAAAGACAAGGGATAAATGAATTACCTAGTGTACTAACTCATAAGTAAAGGTATGTTAATCTGCTGTAATTATTAGTTTCTGTTAGGCACAAAAAACGGAGTTACGCCGTAGCGTAATGAGTATTTTTGGAACGACGCAGAAGCTGATAAGTACAAATTTTGGGGGTATCGGAATTTATGAGTTAGTCCACTAGTAATATATGAATTTAAAAATATAGAATTATTAGATATTTCTCATCAGAAATAGGAATACATAAATATGGATAAAATTCAAACCTTTAAAAAATTGAAAACCTATATTTAAATGGAAATAATATAACAGATGAAGAAATAAATACTTTAAAAAATCAATTCACTAACATTACTATATTCAATAATGAAGACGTAGCTAAATAGCTCAAAATGAAAACTAAAATACTTTACGCACTATTATTTTTAACTTTTTTAATTCCTCTTTTTTCTAATGCACAAAGTGCAAGAATGGATAATCATAACACTAAGTGGTTAAGGAACTGCTAGAGAAGCAGGTGTTTTGGTAGGATTCGTAATGAGATCTGATAATGATAATAATTGAAAATTGATAGATTTGGATATATCTATTGCCAATACATCTGGTCAAACAGGAATTAATGGTAAATCCAATTATGCACTCTGGATGAATAATTCATCCAATTATGAAATCATAAGAAATACAATAGATGCAGGTAATGCATCAAATGGTAGCAATGGAGCGAGTGGTGGAAATGGTGGAGATGATTATAATTCTGCAGATAGTCAATGTTCAATAAATAGAACATCATAAGAATTAGCAGAGTATTGACTAGATATACAAGCGGCTGGATAGTTTTATCCAGCCGCTTGTTTGTTGGTCAAACTAAACCTTCAAAAATATCAAATATTTTTGAAGGTTTAGTTTGATAAGGCTAGATTCTTTATCTAGCGAAACTTCAAAAGGTTCTAAAACTTTTGAAGTTTGTAATTTTTTTTATTCTCTATAGGAAATACCTAAAACATCTGCTCATAATACTCCACCACACGTTCATCCACCAAAATATCTCGAGGACTAAGCTTCTGCTTCAACACAATTCCATTCAATGTCCTACATCGACTCAATGCGACATAAGTCTGACCGTGCTCAAATGCTCCACGTCCCATATCTATGATCACTCTATCGAATGTTTTTCCTTGGCTTTTATGAATTGTAATTGCCCATGCAGCCTTGAGCGGATATTGCGTGAAAGTCCCCATTACACTGGATTCTATTTTATTATGATCTTTTTCAGAAACTTTATATTTAGTAATTTCCCACTCTTCTTTTTCTACATCTATAATTTGCAGTTTTCCATTATCATTAATTTCCACTTTTATTTTATCAATATCCAAGTGGACGACTTTTCCAATCGTTCCATTAACGAATTTTCTAGCAGCATCATTTCTGATGAACATAACTTGTGCACCTAATTTTAATTTTAATATCGCATCCGTAGGAAATAAACGATCTTGAAAATTTCCGTCTATTTTAGCCAAAAAAGTAAATTCGACTAAAGGAATATTATCTAATTCTTTTTTATTAATACTATCGACAATTTTATTTCTACTAGAAAGCGTGATATAATGTTCTTCTGGTTTGAAGTCTGGCACATGACGTTCATTCAAATCCTCGATATCATCATAATCCACTTTATTCAATCTCACTGCATCGAGTAATCTAATAAATTGTCTTTCTTCCTGTCGATATACTTTCCTCAATTCGACCATTTCCATTTGCTCCTCCATGCCTTTGATGACATTGGATGAAAAGAAATAAGGACTATCATAATTAAAATTAATAAGCATTCTTTCTTCATCCGTAGCGACTACTGGAGGAAGTTGAAATAAATCACCAAAAAATATCATTTGAACATCGCCAAAGGGTAGGGGATTATCTCTATTTATGCGTAAAAAATAGTCGATATTATCTAACATATCTGCTCTCACCATAGAAATTTCATCTATGATAATCGTATCTATTTTTTCGTATAACTTCCTGTATTTCCGCTTTTTAATTTCGGATCTAGCCAATGGTTTAGGAGGGAATCCAAAAAAAGAATGAATCGTTTGCCCTTTTACATTCAAAGCTGCTACACCAGTAGGAGCAAGTGCGATTATTTTCTTTTTGGTCGTATTTCTGAATAGTCTTAATAAAGTGGATTTACCTGTCCCTGCCTTACCTGTGATAAACATAGGCTTGCGGGTTTTTTCCAATTTATTGAGGACGTATTTGTAATCTTCGCTTAATTCCATCGGCTTTTTTTCAATGGGCATTTAATGTATGTTTTGAAAGTTTCCAAAAATACTCTCCCATTCGAGTTTTGATTGTAGAGCCATTTCCCTATTCCAATGCGGACATTGGAAACAACCTTCAAAAATACCATATTCGTTAGGTCTTGAAGGTACGACTATTAAGGTGTAATTATCTAAATTATCGATATTAGCTAATGAATTATTATTAATATGGATAATACTATCAATGGGATATTTGTTAGACTTGAAATAATGAAATAAAACCTGCTTGTCATCAATAGATTTTATTTTTTGAATACCTAATGGTAAATTGGCTTCATCAATATTCATTGTTTTCTTTAATATTATTTCTCCTGAATTATTTTCCCATATTTCCAATTGATTTTCTTTGGAATAAACAGCGATTATATTTTCAGTATTTAATTCGTTATGCTGTGTTTTTACACGATCATTTGTAATAGCATCTTCAATAATATTATTTTCCTGTACACCTTCTGGTACACAGGAAAATAATAAAAAAATAAATGTGGAATAAAACACTAACTTATTTATCATAAATCACGTCTTCTCCTAGATTATACAACATAAAAGAATTAATATCTGCCAATTCTTCAATTGCCATTTTAGTAGGTTTTCCAGCACCATGTCCAGCAGAAGTTTCTACTCTGATAAGTACAGGATTTTTCCCTTCATGATTGCGTTGCAATTCAGCAATGAACTTGAACGAATGTGCAGGAACAACTCTGTCATCATGATCCGCTGTAGTCACTAAAGTCGCTGGATAATTAGTGCCAGCCTCCATATTATGCAATGGCGAATAATTCAATAAATATTGAAATTGAACAGCGTCTGAACTCAATCCATAATCTGTAGCCCAAGCTCGTCCGATCGTAAATTCATGATACCTCAACATATCCAATACACCAACAGCAGGCAAGGCAACCTTGAATAAATCTGGACGCTGTGTCATACAAGCTCCTACTAATAATCCTCCATTAGAACGACCTTCTATCGCTAATTTCTGGCTGGAGGTATATTTTTCCTCTATAAGATATTCAGCAGCAGCTACGAAATCATCGAATACATTTTGCTTATTGAGCAATCTGCCGCCATCATGCCATTTTTTGCCATATTCTCCACCACCACGTATATTGGCTACCGCATAAATTCCACCATTTTCCAACAAAATCATTCTAGAAATACTGAATGATGGTTGTATACTGATATTGAATCCGCCATAACCATACAAAAGTGTAGGATTCGTACCATCTAAAAGGATACCTTTTTTATGCGTAATGAACATTGGGATTTTTGTACCATCTCTACTTTCATAAAATATTTGCTTGGTTTCATAATCATCTGGATTGATACCTTTTATTTGAGGTACTCTATAAATGGACGATTCTTCAGTGCTAAAATCGTATTTGAAAATAGTACTAGGATAGGTAAATGAAGTAAAGGAATAAAAAGCAATATTTTCATCTTTTTTACCATTGAAACCATTTACAGTACCCATCGTAGGGAGTTTCAAATCATATTCATATTCACCAGAAAGGCTATGGATTTTTAGCAAACTAGCAGCATCCTTGATATAATTAGCGACTAATTTTCCTCCTGCGATAGTTACACTACTTAATACATTTTCAGATTCTGGAATGACTTCTTCCCAAAATCCTTCTTCTATTTTTTCTGTATTGATACTAATCAATCTATAATTAGGCGCTTTATGATTAGTCAATACCAAAAGATTGTCACCATCGTTATCAATTACCCAAAAGTCATTATCCATGTTTTCAACTACAGGCGTGAAATATTCATCGCCTTTAGATAAATCCTTAAAATATAAACGATTATTTGATGTAGTTTCTGTAGTAGAAATAGTCAAGAAACGTTCATCTTCAGTCGTACCGCCATATACATTGATTTTAGGGTTTCTTCTATTCGCAAAAGTCATCTGATCTTTTGCTTGAGAAGTGCCTAATTTATGGTAATACATCGCATGGAACTTATTTTGTCCCTTTAAATCATCCCCAACTTTTGGTTTTGGATAGCGACTATAAAAGAAACCGTCCTTATGCCAAGATATACCGGAGAACTTAACCCATTCTACTTTGTCTTGGAGTAATTCTCCTGTCGTTAGATCTTTGACATAAACCGTTCGCCAATCAGAACCACCTTCAGATACGCCATAGGCGAAATATTTTCCATTCTTAGAAAAACCAAAATTGGCAAGGGAAGATGTTCCATCAGAAGAAAATTTATTTGGATCTATAATTTCTACAGCATCCTTTTCTAAGGCATTAGTACCATATAATACACTTTGATTCTGGAGACCACTATTTCTAAAATAATAGTATTTATCTCCCTTTTTAAAAGGTGTACTAAATTTTTCATAATTCCAAAGTGTTTCCAATCTTTTGGCGATGGCGTCTCGATAAGGAATATGGGCGATATAATCCTGTGTTGTCTTATTTTGATCTTTTACCCACTTTTTAGTATCTTCAGAGTGATCATCTTCTAACCATCTAAATGGATCACGTATTTTTTCTCCAAAGTATTCATCTACGATAGTAGAATCTTTGAAGGTAGTTGGGTAGCTTATGTCAATAGGCGTTCCTGGCTTGACTTTTGGAATCATTTTATCCCCTTTAGGTTGAGGCATTTCACATGAAAAAATGGAAAATGCTGTTAATATTGACACAAAAAACGCTAAACTATTAGTTTTCATCATACTTATCCGTTATAAATTGAAAGAGAAATGAGGTTTTCATTTACATTTGAGTTTGCAAAATAGTTAGAGTTTATTAAGAAATTGATTTTTATAATGAAAATAGTCAATTTTCTGATTAAACGAGGTGCAAAAAACAGAAGTCGAAGATTCATGAATTCCCCAAAATAGAGGGGTCGTGAATAATTATGCCATAGAGTAATGAGTATTTTTAGAACGAAGTATAATTACAAAAGAGGCATTTTTAAATGAATATTTAAATTCCTAAACGCTTAATTTCATGGATATTAAGAAAAACATACTACTCACACTTGTATTCTTCTGTTTTGTTCAGGTGAATTTTATTTTTTCACAGATTAAAGCTGTGAATGATAAAGGAGAGAAAATTCTGGTTTATCCAGATGGATCTTGGAAATACGATAGGGAAGGCGAAGCACCCGAAAAAGAGGTAGAGGCAGAAAAGCCTGAGAAAAAGAAGTCTGCCAAAACACCTAAAAAAGTTTATACCAGAGAAGAAATGGTCAAGGCTAGGCAGGATGTGACGAATAGATACAAGGCTATTCGTAAGGAAAAAGGAGATGCCCAAAAAGAAATAAGGGAACTATCGTTTGAGATGGCTTCTTATATGCAGGACAAAGAAAAGGAAAAAGAGCTAGGTTTATTTCCTAAGAATGATGCGGACCAAGCGAATTATAATGCTAGGCTTAGGTTCATAAAACGGGAATTGAGTGATGCTAAGAAAGAAGTTAAAACAGCATCGAAGAAGGAAAAAGAGTATCAAAAGATGCTGACACATACGGCTGAAAAACTTATGCCTCTTTATGTAAAAATGATATCGAAAGAGTCTAATGATTCCGATATAGCAAACAACGGTAATCCTACTAAAAAATCATGGAATCCGCTAAAAAAGCAACCTGCTAATCCCGCTGCAGCTGCTAAGGCTGATTATGAAAAACAACTGGCAGAAGTGAGGAAAAAGAGTGAAGCTAAATTGACAGCAGATCTAACACAGGCAAAACTTAGAAGTGATAATCTGGATAAATATCAAACACAACGGACTTTTCCTGCTTCGTCTGAAAAATGCGAAATTGCATTTGATGAATTAGATAAACTGACTGGTAAACGAAAGAGAGGAACGAAGACCCGCCAATTATTTTCTTTTGTGGATGAAGGCTATGAATCTGCAATGAAAGGTAAGGGATATTTGGTTTGTGAAGGATTTGTTTCTGAGGTGAATGATGGCAAGG
>JBNMOV010000264.1:0-6799 GCA_051275765.1 Maribacter sp.
TATTTTATTACCTTCATCATCGTCTACAAAAGTGGATAATGAAAAGGTAAAAAGGCAGTCGAGTTTTAGCTGTTAAATGGCTAAGGAAAATGACGATTGCTTATCCGAATCTGTTTTATCATTGGAGTTTAGATTATCAATTAACCTAAGAATTGACTGTATAATGAGAGCCGTATGAATTGAGAGGTTCACGTATGGTTCTGTGAGAGCTTAGGGATGAAATTTTCCGTTGCTACTCGACTATGGATTTTTTTTAATTATTTATTCTTACAATCATTCCATTTGAGAGATTAAGATCATTTCGTTCAATCAATGCAATTATGTCTCTACTCGGCAATTACTTAATTCTCCTTACTCTTCCTTCGATATTCAGTCCAAAAGTTTAATCAGTTTCACGATTATATTTCATCAGTCTTCTAAATGCTAATGAACCAAAAATAAAATAACCATTCTAATCCGAAATAGTACTTTCATTAACTTTTAATAGGCATGCAGGAGCAACAGTTTGGCTGCCATAATTTGTCGGAACTGTCCAATAATACTCAGGTAAAATAGTAAATGTAGCAGCAGAGTCTTTTGAAATTGTAGAAGCCTGTGCACCGTCATAATTGATTCCATAAGAGAAAAGAGGCCAACCATAATTCTTTCTCGCATCGTCATTCAGCTCTTGTACATTTAGAACAGGGTTAGTGCTTGTTGACCAGTTGGAATTACCAATGTTTAGGAAAAAATGAGTGCTATCTTCCCATACTATTCTCATTCCGTTCCCAGTATAATTTTGACTTCTGGTTGTAAAAATAGTCTCCAGCTGAATGGCAACATTGTTCTGTATCTTAAATCGAGATACTTTTGCTAAGCCATCAGTATCTAAGTAGGATATATATCAAAGAATTGGTTGGATAATCAGGATGAATACTTAGGTCCATCAGCCCACCGAGTAAAATGGCTGGTATTCCAGGGGTGCCATAAATTACCACCTCTGGCATACCACTTATCTCGGTTAGATTTCTATCTTTATAGTGGAACAATTTTCCCACCCTGTCTGTGATGAAGTATTCATTTTCTTCGACTATAGCTATTCCATACGGAATGGTGAATCCTTGTGCAATTGTATCTACAGAAAAGGAATCATTACTAATAGGGTAAGGCGAATCGGGAACTTTTATAATGTTATTGTTGCAACTAATTAGGCATCCAAATGAAAGGGTAACTAATAATATTTCAATTAACTTCATGGATTTTTGTTGCGGAGAACATATGAGCACGTACAATGCTGATATACAGTGTTGTACGTATGTTTAAGTATAATTTTTTTGTTAATAAAGAGATAAGTAATTGAGTAAATATCAATTAATTAAGCTATAAACCACAGAAGAAACCACTGCCACGATCACAGCCAATAAAATAGCATAACCAAAACTTTTAACATGAAAACGATTCATGACTTTTCCACCTACCCATATTATGATGGCATCCAGAATGAATTGGAATAAACCAAGTGTGAGAAAATTGAGTGTCTTGTCTGGAGTGATCCACTCCAAGACTACTCCTAGCGTTCCATTGAGTAATGCAATAATAATAGCTATAGT
This sequence comes from Maribacter sp., assembly GCA_051275765.1. Classification (GTDB taxonomy): domain Bacteria; phylum Bacteroidota; class Bacteroidia; order Chitinophagales; family Saprospiraceae; genus JAHDCE01. The sequence continues at coordinate 1,590 of JBNMOV010000264.1, forward strand.
AATAGCATGACCAAAGCCTTCTATTTTAATTCCTTTGAGTAATTGTGCTCCAACAAAAAAAGCTAAGGCACTGACGAGTATTTGAACGATTAAATCCCACATAGTAAAAATGTCTTGATTGATATAAAATAGATAATTAGATTTAAAGATATTTAGAGGTAGAGATAATTTTTTTTGATTAAAAATCGCATCTAAAAATAAAATCTACTGCAATATGATTTCAATTAACGATCGAATGATACAAAAAAGGATAAATCTCATTATTCATTAGACCAACGCTCCAAAACGGTTTGAATAAGTCGTTCTGTCGTTTTTTTAGGCGTACTACTGAACTCATTCGTAATGCGATTAGCTAGGATAGCATTACAAGAAATCGATCGATGACCAAGGAGATTAGCCATGAGGTAAATACCTGCCGTTTCCATCTCGAAATTCGTTATTTTAATATCTACATGCCTAAAGCTGGATAATTGAGGTAATAATTGGGCGACCTTGCTTTTTAATCTGAGTTCACGCCCTTGCGGACCATAAAAACCTGTGCAAGTCGTCGTGATGCCTTGAAGAAAATCTGGACAGACTTTATCTATCAATGCTTGACTTCCTACAGAAAAATAAGGAGTTAATGGAAATTGGAATTCAGATGTGATATGTTCAAATATCTTTTGGCTCTCTGGCTCTAATTCCTGTTCATAAAACAAACCTAGTCCATCCACGCCTAATCCATGACTAGACACCAGAAAACTATCAATAGGAATATCTGCCTGCAAACAGCCAGAAGTACCAATTCTAATAAAATCTAAAGTTGTATGTTCTGCTTTGACTTCTCTAGTCTTTAAATCGATATTGACCAACGCATCGAGTTCATTGAATACGATATCAATATTATCCGTTCCTATTCCAGTAGAAATGACCGTTAGTCGTTTATTTCCAATTCTTCCAGTATGCGTATGAAATTCTCGTTTTCCTGTTTTGAATTCTACTTCATCAAAATATTTGGAAACAGCCGCTACTCTATCTGGATCACCTACAGTAATCACAGTTTCAGCAAGATGCTCTGGTCTGATATTCAAGTGATATATACTACCATCATCATTCAATATCAACTCGGATTCGGGAATTCTCATTTTTTTTGTAATTTTTTGTAAAAAAATTAGGAGAGAGCAGTCAGGGGAGAGGATCGAGGAAAAAAAGACACTTGGCTACGCCTTCGTTTGAGAAGAGAGGAATGTGTGAAAATACTCTTTTCCCTCGCCCCTCTCTCCTCGCCCCTCAAGCGAAGCGCTACTCCACATATAAAACTAAACCTTTCAAATAAGCTCCTTCAGGATGAAATAAGTTCACAGGATGATCTGCAGGTTGAGTCAAACGATGAAGGATACTCACTTTTCTATTCGTTTCTAATGCAGCAGCTACAATAGTATTTTGAAAAAGTAGAGTATCAATCACTTGCGAACAAGAAAAAGTAAAAAGAATACCACCTTTTTTCACTCGATTAAGTGCTAGTGTATTTAATCGTTTATAACCTTGTACAGCATTATGCTTTTTTCTCAAATTCTTAGCAAAAGCAGGTGGATCGACTACGACTATATCATATTCTTCTTCATTTTCCTTGAAAAAGGTCATCACATCCTCCGTATAAGAAACATGTTCTCCATCAAAAGGAGCATTCAATGCCACATTCTCATCTGTCAAATCCATTGCTTTTTGAGATACATCTACAGAGTGAACCAATGTCGCTCCTGCATTCAAAGCATAAATAGAAAATCCACCAGAATAACAAAAGGTATTCAAGACCGTTTTTCCTTTACTGTAATCGCCAAGTAATTTTCTGTTATCTCTTTGATCCAAAAAGAATCCAGTTTTTTGTCCAGTTTCCCAGTTCACTACGAAAGGTTGTCCATTTTCCTGTACTTGCTGGCTCACTTCCTCTCTGCCTTCTTCCATGAAGCCATTCTTGAAGTTGAAGGAATATTGTCTTGGAAGTACTTGCGTACTTTTATCGTAGATATATTTGATGGATCCATTTGATTGGCTCAAAACTGCTGCTGCAATTTTCTTTCTGTCTTTATGCATTCCTATAGAATGACATTGCAAAACAGCTACATCTCCATATACATCCACGATTAATCCTGGCAGATTATCGCCTTCAGCATGAATAAGTCTGAAACAGTCTGTTCCAGTATCTTGTAAACTAACGATACTTTTTCTTTTAGCGAAAGCTGTAGTCAATTTATCATTCCAAAAATCCTCAGTTATTTCTGTTTCGCCAAAAGCCAATATACGAACCATGATACTGCCATTATTATAATGTCCTGTGGCAATAATTTCTTCTTTATGACTCATGACTTTCACCCAGTCGCCATCCTTAGGTTCTCCATCCATATGATGAATGGCTCCAGAGAATATCCAAGGATGAAACCGCTTCACTGCCGCTTCTTTTCCTCTCTTTAAATAAATATTAGTAATATCAGTATGCATATTTTTTATTATTGACTTATTAGGAATTGGAAATTATAAATAGATTGTTCCGCTGAAACATTATAATTGCGTTTTAATATTGAAGTAGTTTTTAAACGACTTCATTATTAACATTAGTTGGAAATTAGAGCAAGAAAGTCATTGAACTAACTTCCAATTTTCAATGACTACATACCCAATTTCAAGCTCGAAGATCGCAACAGAATTTGGAAACAACCTTACAAAAAGGAAAAAGAATTTTTATTTGTTGACCAAAACATTCTTATAACTAGAAAATGTGACTATTTTTGCATGATTTTTAGAAGTTAAGGGAGCAAAAATAAAGGTGAATTTAATTGAAATTCCTTGTAAAATGAATAGATTTTGAGTGCATAATATGTGTACTAAATATCTAATAATTTATCGTCTAAATATCTAGTATCTAGGATCTAACGTCTAATATAATTATGCTAAAGAAAGGAAAAGGGAAAGAGCTGTACAATTATCAGCAAGAGGATTTGGACAAGATTTTTGAGCGAATTAATAATTGTCCAGCAAATTATAATTTACTTTATCAGTTGCCTACAGGAGGGGGAAAGACCGTTATTTTTTCTGAAATAGCTCGTCGCTTCATTGAAATGAAGCAAAAAAAGGTCATGATTCTTACGCACAGAATAGAGCTTTGTAACCAAACCTCTAAAATGTTGGCAGAGTTTGGTGTGAATAATAAAATTATCAATAGTGCGGTAAAGGAATTACCAGATCAAGATGAATATGAGTGCTTCGTAGCGATGGTGGAAACCTTAAATAATCGTTTACAGGATGATAAGGTAGAGGTGAATGATATTGGATTAGTGATTATAGATGAGGCACACTATAATTCATTCAGAAAACTTTTCAAATACTTTGATGAGTGCTTTATCCTTGGTGTGACAGCGACGCCATTGAGTTCTAATATCAAACTCCCAATGAGGGATATTTATAAGGAGCTTATTACAGGTAAGACGATTACATCATTAGTAGATGATGGTTTCCTTGCTAAAGCGACTACTTATAGTTTTGATGTAAGTCTCCGTTCATTGAAGATAGGTATCAATGGTGATTATACAGTAAAATCATCTGAAATGCTCTATACAGATGCGTCTATGCAGAGTAAGTTGCTATATGCTTACAGGCAAAAAGGGTTAGGAAAGAAAACATTGATTTTTAATAATGGTATTTATACTTCACAGTATGTATATCACACGTTCAAGACGGCAGGCTATAAGATTCGTCATCTAGATAATACGACGAAGAAAAAAGATAGATATACCATTCTCCAATGGTTCAAGGAAACACCAGATGCTATTCTGACTTCTGTAGGATTATTGACTACTGGATTTGATGAACCTACAATTAATACCATTATACTGAATCGTGCTACACGTTCACTTACCTTGTATTATCAGATGATAGGTCGTGGTTCTCGTGTATTACCAGGGAAGAGTACTTTTGATGTGATAGATCTGGGTAATAACGCAGCCCGTTTTGGTTTGTGGTCAGGAGAGATAGATTGGCAGAAGATATTTAAATATCCAAGTTATTATTTGGAGAATATGATATCTGATGATGAGATAGAGCGTAAATTCAAATACGAAATGCCAGATGATTTGCGAGCTAAATTCGCTAAATCTGACAAGGTAGATTTTGATTTGGAAAATGAAAATGATAGGATAAAAGCAGACGGTTTGCGTTCGTTTGCGATTATAGATAGTGCGATAGAACAGCATGCAGCTATTATTTTAGAAAATAGCGATGATCTCATGTCTGCTCTTTCTTTATGCAGACAACTGGAAGAAGATATTTCTGATAGGGTGAGACGCTATTGTTATATTATTTGTAAGAGTACGAAAAATTATCGTGTTTGGGTAGAGGAAGAATATATGAAGAAGTTAAGAGTTAAAATAATGGGAGCTTTTTAATACTAATCCGTATCTAAAATAAAACCATTTTTTAATATTGATACTCTAGTTCAGGTTATCAGTTTTGCAAACCACAGATTTTAGTCATTTTGGCTTTATCTGTGGTTTGTTATTTATAGATTATAAATTAGCCCAAATCCTTAAATTACTAGTAAGGGAATCAAATGGATAAGTATTTTGTATGAATAATGTTATGTTTCCTTTTTTGGTATAATATTTGTAAAATAATCTATATTATTAAATTATATTTTGCAATATTGCTTAAAACGAAATAAATATATATGTATATATCCCCGGTTATGAAAACAAATGAAATTCATAGAACTGCAAAATATAAAGAAGAGTCACATTATATAGATCCTTTTTATGCGGTTGTCAATGATTTTGCATTGAGTTTAAATTATCTGGAAACAGAAGGTGAAGTAGTGTGGTATGTGGCAAAAGAATTATGCCCAAGGTTAGATTTGGTTGATTGTATCATTTACTTATTGGATGAGAAGGATAAAATATTACGTACAAAATCTGCTTTTGGATATAAAAATCCAAGATTTAAAAAAATTGTTAATCCATTAGAAATTTCTTTAGGACAAGGAATTGTAGGAGCTGTGGGAATGAGTGGAATTCCAGAAATTATAATGGATACCAGAGAAGATGATAGATATATTGATGATATTCAAAAAAATATTTCAGAAATAGCCATTCCTATTATTTATGAAAATACGGTACTGGGTGTCATTGACTCAGAGCATCCTAAAATGAATTATTTTAACGATAAGCATCTTTTCGTATTGA
>JBNMOV010000265.1:0-6791 GCA_051275765.1 Maribacter sp.
TTAATAGAATATTCCACGATGTTAGAAGGTTCGATAGAGTTACTGGAGTCATTGAAAAATAAGGTGAAATTAGCTATTATTACCAATGGCTTGAAAGAAGCTCAACGCCCAAGAATTAAGAAATTAGGAATAGGAAAATATTTTGAAGCAATCATAGTATCAGATGAGATAGGCATTTCAAAACCACATAAAGGATACTTCGATATAGTGATGGAAACCTGTGGTAATCCTCCAAAAAATAAAGTTTTAGTAATAGGGGATAGTCTTAATTCGGATATGAAAGGAGCGATTAATTATGGTTTAGATTCTTGCTGGTGCAATCTTTTTGGACAAATCAATTATTCCAAGATTCAGCCACTTTTTGAAATTAATGCACTTAGTAAATTACCCAAAATCCTTTCAGTAATAAAATGACATGATGGCTAAGGGATGAGAAATAAATAAAAGCTACAACTTATAACGCAGGATTTTTGCTTGCTAATAAGGCGAAAAACGCAGACATAGCCGTAGCTATGGCGAGTATTTTCAACGAAGTTAGTAAACAAAAGGGCAAGTTAGAATGTAGCGTTTATTTGTTTCTCGTCCCTAATATAGTATTGGATGTATTAAAATCAAACAAAATGAACTTAACTGAAATAAAACTCCATCAAGAAGATGGCATCGCTTGGATTACACTCAATAGACCTGCCAAACTGAATGCACTCACTCCAACTATGATGGAAGAATGGAGAAAAGTACTAATCTTACTTGAGGGAGATGAATCATGTAGAGTAATCGTCATAGATGGAGAAGGAAAATCATGGTCTGCTGGAGTAGATCTCACCGTATTCCAAACCAGCAAGATAGAATCTGGCAATCAAATGTATGATGATGGAATGGAAATCATGCGTTTATTGGAAAATATGCCACAAGTTACCATAGCGATGATCAATGGCTATTGTTTTACAGGAGCATTAGAAATGATGCTTGCCTTCGATATGGCGATCTGTGCAGATGAAGCCAAAATAGGCGATACTCATGCTAAATGGGGAATCCTTCCCAAATGGGGACTTACTCAAAGATTACAAAATCAAGTAGGTTTACGAAAGGCTAAACAAATGTCCTTTACAACACAAACTGTATTAGGTAAAGAAGCAGAAAAAATAGGCTTGGTCAACGAATCTGTTCCTCTCTCAGAATTGAAAGAAAGAACTTTGGAAATAGCACAGCAAATCATAGGAAATAGCCGTCAAACTATCGCATCCATTAAGACATTATACCAATTTGGCTCAATGCATACAATGAAAGAAGGTTTGGATTTTGAAACAGCTTATCAAGCAGAATTGACAGATAAAACAGATAACTTGAAAAATTTCAAGAAGGAAATCTAAAGTATTTTCAGAACATTGATTATTCTGAATCCTAGCAATATGAAAAAGCAGAAAGAACCATCTTCCAAAAGAGCAGATTTAGAAGAATTAGAGCATAGGAAATCATTCTTATTAGATGAAAAAAGAGTAAAAGCTGTTAAAAAAAGACATTCCAAAGGACAAAGAACTGCAAGAGAAAACATAGCTGATCTTTGTGAAGGAAATGATTTTATCGAATTTGGTTCACTGACAGTGGCCGCACAGAGAGGACGAAAAACAGAACAGGAATTAATAGAACAAACTCCTGCAGATGGTTTAGTAACTGGTATTGGATCCGTCAATGAAAAATGGTTTGATAAAGAAGATAGTCAATGTATCATTCTAAGTTATGATTACATGGTTTTGGCAGGTACACAAGGAGCATTCAATCATAAAAAAACAGATCGTATGGTGCAAGTCGCCAAGCGATGCCAAAGACCTATTTTGTTTTTTGTAGAAGGTGGCGGAGGTCGTCCTGGAGATGTAGATGCAGATAAAATTAACTCTGGTGGATTGGATATACCCACTTTCGTAGAATATGCTCGTTTGAGTGGCAAAATTCCTAGAATTGCTATAGTGTCTGGTTATTGTTTCGCAGGAAATGCAGCGATTGCAGGCTGTTCTGATGTGATTATTGCTACAGAAAACACATCCATAGGAATGGGTGGTCCAGCGATGATAGAAGGTGGTGGATTGGGAAAATTTCATCCTAAAGAAATTGGTCCTGCTAAAATGCAATACATCAATGGTGTAATAGATATTTTAGTAAAAGATGAAGCAGAAGCGGTAGCTGCTGCACGAAAATATGTATCCTATTTTCAAGGAAAAAAAAAGGATTGGGAATGTGTCGAGCAGACAATTTTGAGAAGTACAATTCCAGAAAATAGGAAATTTGCCTATGATGTTTTTAAAGTAATCAATAGCTTAGCAGATATAGATTCTGTACTAGAAATCAGAGGTGGTTTTGCTAGAAATATGGTTACAGCATTCATTCGCATCGAAGGAAAATCGATGGGTTTAATTGCCAACAGTACGAGATATTTAGGCGGTGCTATTGATTCTGATGCAGCAGATAAGGCAGCACGATTCATGCAACTTTGCAATGCCTTTGGTATTCCTATTTTATCGCTTTGCGATGCTCCAGGTTTCATGGTTGGACCAGACTGCGAACAAACAGCAATGGTCAGACATTCGTCTAGAATGTTCATCGTTGCTGCTTCGTTGAAAGTTCCTATGTTGACAATTGTACTAAGGAAAGCATATGGTTTAGGAGCCATGGCCATGGCTGGTGGAAGTCTTCACGAATCATTCTTTACCGTTTCTTGGCAGACTGGAGAATTTGGAGGAATGGGATTAGAAGGTGCAGTGAAATTAGGTTTCAAAAAAGAACTAGAAGCAGTAACAGATCCGATTAAGAAGCAAGAGTTGTACGATCAACTCGTCAAAAAATCTTATCAAAAAGGAAAAGCAATCAGTGCTGCTTCCTATTTGGAATTCGATGAAGTCATCGATCCTAAAGATACTCGTCATTGGATAAGCACAGCTTTGCAAAGTATTCCTAAGTCATCTTATCAAAATAATGATAGTTTTGTAGATAGTTGGTAATATTCCTAATGCTGCTCATTTATAATATAAAATCTCTAAATAATTTAAATGAATAATATAGTCAACGCATATGCAGCCCAAGAAAAAGCGGGAAAAATAGAAAAATTCCAATACGAATTACCAGAATTAGGTAATGAACAAGTAGATATCAAGGTACATTATTGCGGCTTGTGCCACTCTGATTTGAGTATGCTGAATAATGATTGGGGAATGACTCAATATCCCTTCGTCCCAGGACATGAAGTGGTAGGAGAAGTGATAGCAGTAGGAGATAGTGTAAAAAATCTCAAAACAGGAGATTTGGTTGGTTTAGGTTGGTTTTCTGCATCTTGTATGCATTGTCGTCCTTGTTTGGATGGAAGTCAGCACCTCTGTGGCTCATCTGAACAGACTATTGTTGGAAGACATGGTGGTTTTGCGGATAGAGTGAGAAGTCACTGGTCTTGGGCGATTCCATTGCCAAAAGGTACGGATATGGCTAAGGCAGGACCTTTATTGTGTGCAGGAATTACAGTATTCAATCCTATTGCTACGGCTGGTGTAAAACCTACGGATAAAGTAGGCGTCATAGGTATAGGAGGATTAGGGCATTTAGCGATTAAGTTTTTACATAAATGGGGTTGTGAAGTTACTGCATTCAGTTCTAGTCCAGATAAGGAAGTAGAAATTTTGGCAATGGGAGCTCATAAAGTAATTAATTCTAGAGATCCAAAAGCGTTCAAAAGTATCAAAGGCAGCCTTGATTTTATTCTGAATACGACGAATGTTTCCTTAGACTGGAATGCTTATATGAAAGTATTAGCACCTCAAGGAAAATTACATCATGTAGGAATGGTTTTAGAACCTATGCCTGTTTCCGCTGGTGCGTTGATAGGTGGGGAAAAATCTATTTCTGGAAGTCCTACAGGAAGTCGTGGATTAATTCATACAATGCTGGATTTTGCTGTTCGTCATGATATTTATCCTACAGTGGAAGAATTTGCATTAGCAAATGTAAATGAAGCTGTCGAACATTTAGAAAATGGAAAAGCAAGATACAGAGTAGTATTAAAAGCATAAAAGGAGATGTTGAGATATTAAGATGCTGAGATTTTAAGATAAAAAAAAGCCTTTCTGCGGATGTTTCATATCCACAGGAAGGTTTTTTTTTCTCCTCTTTCCTCTCTCCTAAAAGCAAGGTGAAGCAGAGCGTCCTCGCTCCTTTTTTCTCTTTCCTCTCTCCTAAAAGTGAAGCGAAGCAAACGTCCTCGCTCCTAATCATTCCATTGGTATAATAATCTTCACGTCTGTACCTAGAGGGTTTCCACGTCTTCCTTTCAAGTCTATTATTTTTATCCTAATATCTGAACGGTAGATTTTATTGAGCATACTGGCACGTTCAGCAGTGAGTTTACTACCTATAGAAGTGTGGATTTGTTTGGAATTCTGTTTGATTTGAGCAGCGTTTACTCTTCCTATTCCATCATCTTTTATGGTACAGATTATATTCTTTTTTTGTAATGAAAAATCAATATCTAGCGATCCTTTTTGCTTGCTAGGTAATAGACCATGACGAATCGCATTTTCTACATGTGGCTGAATGAGTACAGAAGGAATTTCCATATCATCCAAGTCTATTTTAGGATCTACCTTGATGGTATAATCGAATTTATCTTCATAGCAATTCTTAGTGAGTTCACAATATAATTGAAGCATCTTTACCTCATCCGCTAGTGGTATATATTTTTGCTTAGATGATTCCAAGAACAATCTCATTAAGGCTGCAAAATTATTCAATGATTTACTGGCATCCGCGGTATTTCCTTTCATAATGGAATGCTGTATCGCATTCAGCGTATTGAAAAGAAAATGCGGATCCATCTGCGATTGCAAAGCCTTGAGTTCTAGTTCTGCAAATCTTTTCTGTCTTTCAATCTTCTTTTTCTCTCTATTTTTAATACCATAAAAAACAAGGAGCACTAAGATACTAAGCCCTAAGCTCAATAAAGCTAAAAAACCACTTCTTCGCCAAAGAGGAGGCTGTACTTTAAAAGCAAGGCTCAATGGTTTTGACCAAGCACTATTAGGTTTTTGTACCCTTATTTGTAATACATAATTCTCTGCTTTGAGATTACTGAACGTCAGGTTTTTGTTTTGTGTATTTTGCCATTTATCGGCTGAATTCATGCGATATTGATAAGAAGTCAAACGAGTATCTCGATAAACTATCGCACCATATTCTACATGAAGGATTCCTTTTTGAGAAAGGATGATTTCATTAGAATCCACAGTGATTCTTTCATTATTCAAAAGAATCTCATTCCAAAATAATAAAGGAGCCTCTTCTTCTTGAAATGTACTATTAGTATTAAAACTGAGTAAGCCTCTAGTTGTTCCTATCCAAAGTTTATCCTTATTATCTATTTTTAATGAACGGACGCCATCCATTGGAATACCTATTTTTTCTGCATTTTCTTCATTGTCAGGGAAGAAGTTAAAAATGCCATTAGGACTATAGATCCATATTTTACCATTTTTAGCAATGGCTATTTTTCTGCATTTTAGTGAAGGTAGATTAGTGAAGTTTTCGATATCAAAAGTGGCTGTATTAATGATAGACAAACCACCATCTGTAGCGATGTACATATTTTTTCCTCTGAGAAGAATATCATTTACTTTAGAATGTGGCAGTCCATCTCCTTCACTAATCATCTTAGGTTCTATGCCTCCTTTTTCATAAATAACCAACCCCTCATTCGTTCCCATCCACACTCGATTGCTATCATCTTGGAATAAGACATTGCTGCTTTTTGCAGTGGTCATAGGCCAAGCACTAGGCAGTGTACCACAATTTTTATAAGCATATAAAACGCCATCCCTAGAAAATGACAAATGTCCAGTATCATCGATTAAGAAGGATTGGAGATTTTTTTCTGTAGGAAAACAGTTCTTTGGATTTCCTTGTGTAATGCTAAAAACACCATGATTGGTACTCGCATAAATAACATCATTATCATCTTCTCCAATATGGAATACTTTTATTTTTTCAAGTGCTGGATTGAGCGGAATTTTACTCCAACTAGAAGAAATCAAATACAATCCATCATCTGTTCCTGCCAGTAATCCTAAAGATTGAGTGGTATATAAATGATTGATAGAAGTCTGTCCTAATATGCCAATATTGTATCCCGTAAACAAAGAATGATAGACACAAAAAAGTCCATTTTCTTCAGTAGAAACCCAGAGGTTATCTTCTTTGTCCAGTTCTAAATGATGGATGTTTGAGTTGATATTCAAGTAGTCAGTAATATCATTTAATGCATCTGAACCTAAATCATATATAAAAATTCGTTTGCCATTCGTAAAAAATACATTGAAATCATTAGAACGAATATGACTAATATTGGGAATACTTTTTTGTAAGGAATGTAAAAGTGGTTCGAATGTTTTTCCCCATTTTTTTAAAGTATCATTTTGTACCAACCAGATTCCTTCATTTGGGGAAATAGATTGTATGCCTAAATGACTAGCGATAATCTGACTATCTATTAATATATATTGAAGAGAATGATTATCTAATAAAGCTGTTTCAAAAATACCCTTTTTAGGAATATTGATAATAATTCCCTTTTTAGAATAACTACCTAATTGAAAAGGAATAGCCGTTTTTTTAGAAGGAAGACTCAATATACTCGAAGACGATTTGTGATAAAAAAGGCTATCACTAGGATTATGATTCATGATATAACAAGAATCTTTGTCTATAATGATTAGTTCTGACTCATTGAGTGTATTTTTATGATGTATAAAAATAGCCTC
>JBNMOV010000266.1:0-6768 GCA_051275765.1 Maribacter sp.
ATCATCAGAATTGTCTGGTCCATCAGCAAATGGGGATAATTATGATGACGCCATGTCCTTCGGTGCAGGAGCCGGACAATTCCCCTTAGCCGTAGCACCATCCCAAAACTTTGATGTTACCGTAAGGTTGAACGGAGAACAAGTAGGAAATGAAGTTTTCTATGGAATGTGGATTGACTGGGATGATGATGGTACTTATGATGATTTCTATAATGGCTCAGGAATTGTTGCCAGTCCTGTGGATATAACCGTCAATATCACTGCTCCGGCTACCATTAGTGGGACAGGTGATGTCAATGTAAGGCTAAGGGCGGATGACAATGCATTTTCAATCAGTGATTTTGCAGGAGGAAGAACCAATGGTGAAGTAGAAGATCACCAGCGGACGATTCCACTACCTGTGGAACTGATGTCGTTCACCGGGGTTTCAGAAGAATGTGATATTCGCCTAAGTTGGTCAACTGCTTCGGAAGTCAATAATGATCACTTTGTGGTGGAATACAGTACAGATGGCGAAGGATTCAGCCCTTTGGGATATGTAGAAGGTAATGGAACAACGGTTGATGTGCAGGATTATCAATTCATTCATAAGAATGCGAGAAATCCATATAGTTATTATAGGATTAAGCAGGTTGATTATGATGGTTCATTTGAATATTCAGATGTTATCATGGTTAAGAGTGAATGTACTTCCATTGTGGAATCGATAGTCATATATCCGAATCCAACAAGGGATATTGCTAATCTTGAGATATTGAGTTCTAAGAAAACTGTAATTGATTTGATCTTGGTGGATGTGGCAGGTAAACTACTCTACCAGAATGAAATCCAACTAAATGAAGGTGCTACGAAACATGTTATCAACATGGAGAAGTATGCTCCCGGAACGTATTTCATTTCAATTAAGAATGGTGATTCGATGGAGACTTTTGAAATCGTTAAGATGAAATAAGTATTAGAAGCTATTTGGATTTGTCTTAGTACCCAAACCGACAAAGTGAAAAAAGTTGTCAGTTTTGAGTATTTGATTTGTTGGGAAGGGCTACAGGTGCCCTTCCCTCCCTTTATCTTTTTTTAGATATTCTTAAGTCAGGATTAACGCAATGGACACACAAACACAAATCGCCTCACAAATAATTGATAGTGAAGCTAATTATGTACTCGGATTAAAAGGGAACCAAGGAATACTTGAAGAAGAAGTGAGGGAGTCTTTCGAAAAAATCGGAGCGGCAATCCATGCTAATCATGATAAGGATATTGAATTGGGTCATGGAAGAATAGAGTATAGGAATTGTTATGCAATCGGTATAGATGAATACCTTGGAAATGAAATTTCCGATAAATGGAAAGGATTCCAGACGATGGTTATGGTTGACTCCAAAGTAGAGTATAAAAATGGTAGGAAAGCAGAACAAATAATGGAGCAGAAAAGATTTTATATATCTAGCCTGCCTCCTGATGCAAAGAAATTCAATAGAGTAATTCGGAGTCACTAGTGGACTAACTCATAAATTTCGATACCCCCAAGACTTGTACTTATTAGCTTCTGCGTCGTTCCAAAAATACTCATTACGCTACGGCGTAACTCCGTTTTGAGCCTAACAGAAACTCATAATTACGGCATCTTAACATGCCTTAACTTATGAGTTAGTCCACTGGGGAGTGGAAACATCCCTGCATTGAGTTTTGGACATTGCATTCAGAGAAGATGATAATAGGGTACGGAAAAGTAATTCTGCCGCTAATATGAATGTGGTGAGGCATATTGCCCTAAACAAAATCAGGCAGGACAAATCAGTAAAAGGTGGGAGTTAAAGCTAAAAGAAAAAAGCAGGATGGGATAATCAGTATCTTTTGAAAATTCTTAAAACATAAGGTAGTGTTATAAATAAGCACCTTTGTTTTTATATTTGTCCCATTTTACTTGCTGCTCAAAGTTATAATTACAGAAAAAATATTTGATAGCTCCAATATGGTTTTCAAGTTTTTTGGAAAAAGAAAGTGTCTTTCTTACTAATCTGGAAACCCGTTATCGAATAGTATTGTTAAGCCCCTCCAGATGATTATTGTCTTTTTTTATCTTAGAGGGTTTATGGCCTTCGGGAGGAAAAACACCTTTGTAGGCATCCCAGTCATCAGAATAGATGGAGTGTCTACCTTATTCAGTTTGTCAGGAATTTTTTCCATAATTTCTCCGCGTCCACCCTACCAGAAAAGCGATTATCTGCCTTGTTCTACAGCATTGTGCGATCCATACCCACTTCTTATTCCTTTTTATATAAACAAAATACCACATTTCATCTAACTCACAATCAATTAGTTGTAAGTATATATCAGGTTTTTCAGCTATTCGGTAATTTAGATATTCTGGTTGTCTATCATATAATTTACCGATATATGTCATCAGCGATGAAAGAGATATTTTGACAACACTGCAAATCCCACGTAATGATAGACGTTCCAATAAAAAATCATTTATCAACCTAATCTGAGAATCACTCACAAACCAGTTTTTACCCCTAAGTACCAGATGCCTTTTGCAACCTCCACATTTCATTCTTCGCTTTGTCCTTTTGGTATTCCAACCTTTTGGTCGTAATTTCATGCCGAGGCAATAAGGACACCTATCTTTTTCTTTTTTAGTCATTAGGCAATGTAAGTACTTATTGCCTCTTTTGGTTTAGGTGCTCATTTGATTCACTACCTTCGCTTTAAAGACCACCATCAGTAGCAATCGCTTGGTTTTAGTAATTATGATTTCTTAATAATTAAAATCAACTAATCTTTTTTATATTTAGATAAAATATCATTGACTTCTTCCGCTGTAAGATTTTCCTCTTCCATAAAAAAGCTCAATAGTTTTTTTATGGAACCTCCAAAATAATCTTTCATCAAGTGCTTCATGATGGATTTCTGGTAGGATAATTTGGTAATTTTAGGGAAATACTAATGGCTTTTGCCTATAGTATAATGATCCACAAATCCATTTTTCTCTAATTTCCTTATCATAGATAAAGCTGTATTATAAGGTGGTACAGGTAGACTTATTTTGGCTAGAATTTCCTTGGCAAATGCTTTTTTCAGCTTCCATAGGATATTCATTATTTCTTCTTCTTTGTCATTCATTTCTTATCATCAAACGAGTATTTTACAACGAAATATTCGTTTAAATAACGATAGTTTCGTTATAGGTTACCTTTTGATGTGAAAGAAATTGAAAAAAGTTTCGACTTATTTTATAAAGTACTGACAATCAGAAGGTATTGATAGGAATAAAATTATTAAAAGAAAGAAGTAAAATACTGGTAGTGCTAAAAATAGGCATAAAACCTTTGGGAGTTTCCTTATTATTGAAAAGCTAAATATTTTATTTTCAGTACATTGCTCAACCTCAAACCCCAAAGGTCTCCTACTGTTTGGCAAAGAAGTACTTTTATTACATCACCAAAATATTGAATAATCAATCCTTCTTAAACACTCGATAGATCTCTAAATCCCAATCCATTTCTACATATTTTTCATTCAAATATGTAGGACGTTCTCCTGTTTTCGTAATAAAATATTCATGTAATTTGCCACATTCCACACTCATCCCTCCTACTCTATTCAGATAAGCAGTCGTCATCCAATCAGGACAACCTTTTCCTCTTGTTCCTAAAATGGTTCCTTGTGATGAATCTATCTTTTTGGTAATGGTGTGTATGTCTTTAAGCGGTGATTCATCTCTTGAATAATGTCCTATTTTATATGTGGAGATGGACAAGGCAAATATTAGTATTAAATAAGATATTATTTTTAAACTAAATTTTATTGGATTGGATAATTTTTCTAGAACATTTTCTATGTATGGATAGATCAAATAACTACATGATAAAATATAAAAAGGAATAGAAGGTATTAAATAAAATCCTCTTTGTTTGAGAGAAACCATTAATGGAATAGAAGCTGAAAGTCCTATTAATAAAAATAATAAGGCAGGTTTATTTAGTTTTAATTTAGCAGTATTTTTTATTATTATATTTTTAACCACAAAAAACAATACTAAAAAAATAGGAAATATCATTTCTATCAATAAAATCAACATAATCGAGAAGCGATTAGAAGCAGTAACTTCTCTTTCTTTATTTAATGAAGGGAGTAATTGTTGATTGAAATAAGTCGTGATATTATCTAATGATTCTGGATATAATAGCGTAATAAAATAGAATAAAGCACTAGGTATCAATAATGTAAAAAAACTATAAAGAATCGATTTTCCAATTTTAATATCTCTAAAAACTACATAATAAATAGCAGGAATAGCTAAAGGAAACAAGCCTACTAATCCTTTAGACAAAAATGCTCCTAAAATAAATACACTTCCTAATAAAAGCCATTTTAATTGCTGATTAATCATGGATTTCAATAGAAAAAATACAGAAAATATAGTAAATACACCCATCGTGTTTTCTAGCATATTATTACTATACGACCAAAAAACAATAGGAATACTTATCCATAACAATACAGGAAGCCAAGCATAATTTTGTTGTTTTCTTTGCTTGCTGAATAATTTCCAACATTGTATTATTCCCCAAGTTGTCAATATCGCAGTCAGTAATGTGTATATTCTTTCTGTATAAATTCCATTACCTAAAATTCTAAAAAGAATAGATTGTATTCCAAATACTAAAGGAGGATGTTCATAAAATTCTGGATATAAAATCTGTGTATAATGAGGCGACCAAAAACTACCTATTCCATTAGCCATGTTTTTTGAAATAGTAGCATAAGTCACGCCATCCAAAAACATTCCATCCTGCACCAAGACAGGTAATAATAAGGCTAAAAAGATACCTAATGTTATTCTTTTAGCAATAAAAGATATGTCATGATAATCATTCATTTAACTTGTTTCGCTACATCTCTATATGGAATAATGACTACTTGGAATTCATCTTCATAAATCTTTTTTCCTTGAATTTTTTTAGTGCTAATTCGTTCTATATTGACATGATATTTTTTCAATAAAAGAGCCATTTCATTCATTCGATCTATAAATTTATTCGCAGTATCCTTATACCAAGATGTAGCAGATTTGGCAGCTTGACGATTTTTTTCTTTTTGATAATAATCTGGAATAGGTAAATTATTATCAAAAAAATGCATTAATTTTTCCAGTTTTTCTTGTTCTAGTTTTAGTAAAGACCCTCGCTTTATTAAATAATCAGCAGCCCAGAAAAAGCCATATGCTTCTTTTTCTGTGTCTTCATTATAATATTTAGCCCGATATCTCAAAAACATGGTAACGATTTAGTCCTTTCCGTAAACTTATCTCATTAGTTTCAATTATCCTACAAAACTCTCATAATAGGAAGATAATATTATTATTTTTGTAATAAAATTGATATATCATGTTGAATAAGCAAATCAAATTAGCCCAACGTCCAGAAGCATTACCAGATGCATTTACATGGAAATTCGAGGCGAATGCTGTCCCTGAATTAGAAGAAGGACAGATATTAATACAAAATCATTATGTATCCTTAGATCCTGCCATGAGAGGCTGGATTAATGATACCAAATCCTATATTCCGCCAGTAGCTATAGGAGAAGTGATGCGTGCAGGAACAGTAGGAAAGGTCGTCCAAGCAAATAATCACCCTACATATAAAGTAGGTGATTATATGACTGGCTGGGGTGGCGTGCAACAATATTCGTTGACTGATGGCAAAGGATATTATCCTGTCGATCCGAATGTAGCTCCTCTACCTTTATATATTAGTACTTTAGGAATGCCAGGAATGACTGCTTATTTCGGAATATTGGAAGTAGGTAAAATCAAGGAAGGCGATACGGTTTTGGTATCTGGTGCTGCTGGTGCTGTAGGAAGTGTCGTTGGACAGATTGCTAAAATTAAGGGCTGTAGAGTGATTGGTATAGCTGGAGGTGCGAAGAAGTGTCAATATTTGATTGATGAATTGGGCTTCGATGGTGCTATCGACTATAAGAACGAAGATATAAAGGAAGCTCTGAAAAGAGAATGTCCTAAAGGTATAGATGTTTATTTCGATAATGTAGGTGGAGAAATTCTCGATGCTGCATTAGGTAGATTGAGAATGCATGCTAGAATTGTTATCTGTGGAGCTATTTCTCAGTATAATAATAAGGTCGTTTCTGGTCCTAAAAATTACTTGTCTTTATTAGTCAATAGAGCGACTATGCAAGGAATGGTGGTCATGGATTATGCAAAGGATTATCGTACTGCCGCTATGGAAATGGGCATGTGGATCATGCAAGGTAAATTAAAAAGCAAGGAAGATATTTATGATGGAATTGAAAATTTCCATGAAACATTTTTGCGTCTTTTCTCTGGCGATAAGATGGGGAAACTGATCTTGAAGGTGATTGAAGATTAGATTTTGAGATATTTCATTTTCTCAAATAACCAAAAATCCCTAGCCTTTGGCTAGGGATTTTTTATGTATCCAAATTGTCTGTACTTACCATAGTGGAGTTCCTAGTAAAAATGTGACTAATTTACTCAAGCCGCGATTTTAAAATTATTTCTGATTATAACTTCCATTTCAAGAGGAGAAATATATCCTAAAGAAGAATGTAATCTCTGATTATTATACCAATTCATATATTCTTCAATTGAGTCATATAATTGAGAATAGGTATTGTACTTGAATCGATAAAGCCATTCATATTTAATAGTTTTAAAAAAAAAATTCTGCAACAGCATTGTACCAACAGTTCACTTTTCTACTCATACTCTGTATCATC
>JBNMOV010000267.1:0-6758 GCA_051275765.1 Maribacter sp.
ATAGAACCACCCAAACCACTACCATAATTACTGACATTAGGTCCTTTGACAATTTTTATACTGGATAATAAATCCACATCGATATCTTCCAAACTCGTTTCGCCTACACCAGATGTTAAAGGAATATCATCCAAATATGCTCGAATCTTAGCTGTAGTAAAGCGAGAACGATTTCCAATACCTCGTATCGTGATGCGATTGGTATTCAATGAACCAGAATGAATATGTATGCCAGGAGCAGTATTCATACCAGAAAGGACGGTGGCGGAATTATTGAGTTTTAGATCTTCTGGTGTGATGATAGAGTAGTTAGCAGAGTGGTATAGGCGGCTGTTAATAATAGTAACAAGAGGACTTTCAGATATTATCCGTTTAAATGTTATAATTATATTTTCATCTAAACTAGATATAGTAACTCTTTGAGTTGGATATCCTGTGTACGAAATTTTTAATGTAACAGGAAGAGAATCGACTTCTAATGCAAATATTCCATCAAATTCAGTGACTGTACCTACTCTTTCATTTCCTTCTATAACTACATTGGATCCAATCGCCTCGCCTTCGCCATCTAGATAGACAGTTCCTGTAATTGTCACTTGCCCAAAAGCAAAAGTTATAGAAAATAATAATATTAATAATGTACAAACTCTGTTCATGTTATATGATTTTGTTTTTTATAATAAGTCGCAAAACTACATAAACAATCGTACTAAAAAAGGATATGCTGCATGGATGCTTTTTGTAAAGAGGTTTTTGTCAGTTAGCTTTCTAAAGATGGCTTTAGTGGAAAAGAAGCCAATACTTCCCAGTTTTCAATATCATCAGGAATAAAATGGACGACTTTTATGGTATTGAAAATTAAGGAACGAGAAGCTAATAATGCTTTGTTTTTTTCTAATAATTCTTCTTGCTGTGTCAATGTCAAGTTTTGATAAATAAGGCTGAGGTGTGGCATAAAATACTCACTTTTGCTAGCTCCAAATTTTTCTAATTGACTAACTAATAGTTTATGATAAGCCAATAATGTTTCTTTAGGATGAACTTTATAATAGAAACATCGCCAAATGAGTTCTTCAAAAGCAATTCCATCTAAGTAAATTTTAAGAGTATTCAAATCATTGGAAATATGAGCAACAGCTTCTAAATAAGGAAGTGGATCATCGATTTCCACAGAACCTAGCAGAGTAATATGAGGAATAAAAACAGGAGCATTCAATGTATTAGAAAAGTGCTGAATCAAAATAGGTAATTCAGTATCTCCAGAAGCATATAACCAAATCGTTAATTTCATGTATATAGTTTTAGGTAAAAAATAATAATAAATTATCCATTTCAACTTGCCTTAGTTCTTTTATCAATGATTGATTGAAGTCGTTTTTAAAAAAGGTCTATATAAGCTTTATATGAATTGCAATTCCTAACAAAATCTAAAAATCCATTTTCCTCACATCTATTACTGTTAATTTCAGTTAAATAAATTTACTTTTACAATTCATTAGGAAGTAGAGAGTAAATAAACTACCTATATTGACGTAAGGAAGATATTCACTACTCTCTAAAAACCAAAATAATTATAAATGAGCATTATTGCATTGGAAGGGATGCGTTTTTTTGCCTATCACGGGGTATATGAAGAAGAACAAATCCTAGGAGGAGAGTATATTGTGGATGTTTTTATACAAACCAATACAGATACAGCGGCAGCGACGGATGATATTCATAAGACAGTGAATTACGAAACGATCTACTCGATTTGTGACTTTGAAATGAGGAAACCGTCAGAGTTGATAGAGAATGTGATCGAAAGAATCATGTATCGAATTAAGGCTACGTTCCAAGTATTGCAGGAAGTGACGGTGAAAGTGAGCAAATTGAATCCGCCATTAGGGGGCAGGGTAGCCAAGGCATCCATTGAAACAAGTGCAGAATTTGTATCAAGATGTGGAAGATGTGGAAGAGGAATGGTTTGTTATGGAGATGAAACCTGTTGGTGTAATGAAGCCAAAATTCTCCACCCTAGAACAGTCGAACTCGTTGAGTCTGAGCATGGAAGTTGCGTTTGCAATAATTGCCTGAATTTCTACGCTGGATAAAAACAGCTTATAAAAGAAAAATCTATTTTAATATTATTTTAAATAAATTCTACAAACATGATTAAGCAGTTATCAATAGTATTTGCATTATTTTTTGGCCTTTCGTTTACTTCTTGTGATGTATTGAATGAAATTGGGGGAGACTTCGTGAATGGAGGAGGATTGACTTCTGCACAGATTGGTCAAGGTCTAAAACAAGCCTTGGAATTAGGTATTACTGAAGGGGCGAATAAATTATCTGCTCAAGATGGTTATTTCAAAAGTGCCTACAAAATCTTACTTCCAGAAGATGTAAGAAAAGTAACGGCTAAGCTATCCAACATACCAGGATTCAATGAGATTGAGAATGTATTATTGGAAAAAATTAATAGAGGAGCAGAAGATGCAGCTAAAAAAGCGGCACCTATCTTTAAGAGTGCGATTACTAGCATGAGTTTCTCAGATGCGATGAATATCCTAATGGGAGCAGATAATGCTGCTACAGGTTATTTGGATGGTGCTACTCGTCCAAAATTGTATGGTGAGTTCAATCCAGTAATCGTTAATTCATTGAACAAGTTCGGAGCTATTGACTATTGGGAAAAAGCGGTAAGTAAGTATAATTCTATTCCTTTTGTGACTAAGATGAATCCAAGGTTGGATGATTATGTGACTACATCGGCATTGAATGGCTTATTTAAGATGGTAGAAAAGAAGGAAAAGAATATTCGTAAGAATACGAGTCAGCGTACTACAGATTTATTGAAGCAAGTATTTGCTAAGCAAGATAATAAGTAATCTGATTTTGGACTAGCGTCCGAATAGTTTGCAGACCATAGATTTTATAGGACTAAAAAGGCATTCTGGATTTTCTAGAATGCCTTTTTAGTAGTTTTAATAAGCTCAAATTCTAACTTATTAGACGATGCTTTTGAACAAAATAAGTTCACTTTTGTTATCTTGATATAATTATTGTTACATTTACACTAAGTAATTAAATATTCATTAAACCTAATAATAAAATGCCTAAGAAAATTGCCATAAATGGTTTCGGAAGAATCGGAAGATTGACTTTAAGAAACTTGCTAGAAGATAAGAGTGTAGAGGTAGTTGCTATCAATGATTTAACTGATAATAAGACATTAGCTTACTTGTTTAAGCATGATTCTGCTCAAGGAATGTATGCTGGAGAAGTTAGTTATACAGATGATACTATTACTATAGACGGGCATGAAATTAAGGCATATGCTTCTAGGAATCCAGCAGATTTGCCTTGGAAAGCTTTAGGTGTGAATACGGTATTAGAATGTACAGGTGTATTCAGAACAAGAGAAACGGCTTCTTTGCACAAAAAAGCAGGAGCAGATAACGTTATTCTTTCAGCACCTGCAAAGGGAGATGGATTTGAAACGATAGTTTTAGGTGTGAATGATGAATTAATTTCTCATCAGAAAGATTACTTCTCTAATGCTTCTTGTACAACGAATTGTTTAGCTCCTGTAGTGAAAATTATAGAAGATAATTGGGGATTGGTACAAGGAAACTTGACGACCATTCATTCTTATACAGGAGATCAAAGAATACAAGATGCTCCTCACAGCGATTTGCGTAGAGCAAGAGCTGCTGCTATAAATATTGTTCCTACGACCACAGGAGCAGCGACGGCATTAGGAATAGTGATTCCTAGTGCTAAAGGAAAATTATTCGCTATGGCGGTAAGAGTTCCTGTGATTACTGGTTCATTGATAGAGTTGACTGTAATAGTGGATAAGGATGTGACGGTAGCGGAAATCAACGCAGCATTCAAGAAAGAAAGCGAAGGAGCAATGAAGGGTATTTTAGAATATTCTGAAGCACCATTGGTTTCAACAGATATCATTGGTAATAAGCATTCATCTATCTTTGATTCTCAACTCACACAAGTATCAGGAAGACTAGTTAAAATAATTTCTTGGTATGATAATGAAGCGGGTTACTCTGCAAGATTAGCAGATTTAGCTGCTAGAGTTTAATTTTTTAGACGCTAAACTAATAGACGCTAGATTTAAAAGCGGTTTGCGAATTTATTTGCAAACCGCTTTTTTGTACCTCAAACTCAAACTAACTTTCCATTTCAATTGATTGTATTTCTCCTTGATACTCCAAAAGAATCATTCAAATCATTTGGTCTATTTAGTTGGATGTTGTGCTTCATTATGACCAATCTATAACAAGTGATAACATTTTAAAAAAAACATGATTTAATAGAGGTCGTGCTGAAACTAATGTACATGATGAAAATTATCGAATAATAAATTAAGTAAGAAAATGGAAGTTACAGAATTATTGCTCACCACTTTCTATAATTCTCATTCGGTTTTGTAGTATACCTCGCCATCATCACCTACAAAGAATGTTATCATGCTTACTTCACAAAAATCAATTTCAGGAAAAATAACTCCTTCTCCTACATGATCAGTTATTTTGATATCGTAGACACAGAGGGTTTCGTCATTTATAGGTATCGCAACTTCAACGATAGATTCATTATCAAACACATCTCCAGGAATAATATCTTCACCCCAGTTGTCGTCTAAAGATTCTGATAAGAATACACCATAAAGGTCAATTCCTGAATTATTGACAATAGCAAACTTTAGTTCACCATATTGAGCAGATAATGCTGTGACAAAAAAAAGAGAAACAAACATTAACAAAAGAGTTCTAATTTTCATAATATAATAATTTGATTAATTCTACCAATATACATGGAAATTTCAAATAAAAAAAATGCTATAAAAAATTACGTGTGAAAACTTTATTTGAAAATTGAACATTTTACTTACAATTGAATAACTGATGTTACGAAACCTATGGTTCTAATGACATTATTCATATTCGAATAACGCTATGTAGCGTTTTGAGTTCAGTTATTCTTTTATCTCCCGTACTTTTTTTTCATTGATAAAAAAAGCACTAAAAAAATCTAGACCCGATGGATGTTTTAACGTTCAAAAAGTACTGAAAATCCTAAATTGCATGAACTCACTAATTCAATATTCTTCTCTTTTAATAGCATCACTTATCTAGCATGGTCTCTTTTTATTTTCTTCATCAATGCTCATACCATATGCCATTTTAAACGGATTTTAAGCACTTTTTGAACTAAAATCCATAAGGTCAATTTTTCTAAGAAGATAAACGCCGTGCACTTTTTTTTTAATACCCATTCAGTTCGTTATTTATCCGTCGGTTATGATTTTTTTAAATAATGTGTTTACGCTCCCTACATTATGTAGTTTAGTGGAGACGATGCTTAAAATCTATTTAAAACAAAATATTGTTTGAGCATATATACTGAGAATTAATTGGTTTTCGGATTGTTAAAAATTCATAGCTTCTGAAAATCAAGCAATTGCTACTAAAGTTGGTCTGTAAAGCGAATACCATTAGGTATAACTGGCGATTACAGAAGTATTATAGTTAGGTGGCAGATAAAATCAGGAAAGAGAAATACTGTTAAAGCGAGTTTTTATTTTGTGTAGGATTTTAAGTATTGTTGTAGTGTTAAGAACTGCATACGGTCGGGTGGTTTTTTGTTCTTTTTTCCAGAAAAAAGAACCAGAACGAATGAACACAGTATTGAAATATAGTGACCAGTCAATATTAAATCAAAATAACTGCTCATCTAATCGTGCGTAACATCAGTTAATAATTTTATTTCTCTATTTCTTTGCTGGGTAAGAGTTTTAATTGTTTCTTTCTCCCGATCCCTTCAAACAGTTCAAAAAAAATTGATATTATATCTATTTCTCTTTCCAAAATACTTGTACTCGTAGTGTAATCTTCATCTAGATTATTACTATCGATCTCTCCAAAGTATTTTAATTTGAACATAATTATTGAATTTATCTACTAAAAAAAGGTGTTTACGAATTCATTCGTAAACACCTTTTAATCTAAAGGCTTAGCCTACAACCCATCCTTCTCTATCTCCATAATCGCAGCCACGTGAGCATCAGCAATAGACTGCCTTACTTCATCCTTCATTAATTCTTGAGCTTCTCCCTGATGGTTATAGAAACCATTTTCAGTCAAAGCAGCAGTCATTTTAGTATTTTTGATAACATATAGTTTTTTAGTACTCTTCAATCCACGATTGACCATACCAGTATAATTAACCATATGCTTTTGGAAAATACTAGCTAGTTTTCTTCCTCTAGTACTACCTGTATAATACCACGTTTCCATTCCTTTCGCTCCTGGTACTGCCCAATGTTTAGAAGATTCTGCTCGAGCAGCATTAGAATGAATAGAAACGAATAATTTAGGTAAATCAGATTGGAAAGCATTTGCTCTGTCTACACGTCCTTTAAGGAAATTATCGGTATCTATTTCTGGTACAACATTGAAAAACTGTATACCCTTTGCTGTCAATTGTTCAGAAACTTTCTTTACAATATCTCTATTAAATTCATATTCATAGAACTTCGTTCCATCCTCAAATTTAGGAGAACGCTTACCTGCTGTAAATTTTCCATGACCATTGTCCAAACACCACAGATATTTAGCATCATGCTTAGGCACTTCTGGTACTTCTGGCTCTATAGGAATAACTACAGGATCAGGAACCTCTACCACATCAGTAGGATCTGTCACAGGAATAGGATCTGTAATAGGTTCTACGGGAGTAGGAGTTACAGGAGT
>JBNMOV010000268.1:0-6729 GCA_051275765.1 Maribacter sp.
TATTAAAGCGAGTTTATTTTGTTTAGGATTTACAAGCTTTTGTAGCGTTAAAAACGCTGTACAGCGGTGATTTTTGATTCTTTTCATCTAGGAAAAGAATAAGAAACACTTTTGTTACTAAACCAAACACACAACGAAATTTTGATTAAAAAGCATAGGATTTTGAGCATCCTAATTATTTATCAAACAGCCTTTTATTTAAACAATTTCTGCTAGGAAAGAAGAGCGTTTAATCAACATCAAATACGATTTTTATGAAGGATAAAATAAACATGCAGTTTATTTTACTGGGATTGGCATCCGTTTTTAGTACGATATTACTCATCCTCAGGATAGATATTATAGGAGGAATTGAACCAGTTTCTTTCAGTTGGTCAGATCCAAATTATATAGATTTACCTAAAGGAACAATGATTTTCTTAATCTGGAATCTCATATTAGCGTGGATTCCTTACATCGCATCACTTGCACTACAGCCTATCTATAAAAAGTCGAAATCAAAAATAATGATATTTTTTATTTTGATGATTTGGTTGTTTTTCTTCCCGAATGCCCCTTACATCATTACCGATTTTGTGCATCTAAAAAAACGGATAGGCCTGCCGTTTTGGTATGACATTACGCTGTTGTTTTCCCTTGCTGGAATTGGTTTGATGTTGGGGCTTCTTTCCCTCTTGAAAGTAGAAAAATTCCTCATGGGACATTTAGCTACATGGAAAGCCAAACTGATTAGTTTATCTACTATTCCGCTCTGTGGTTTAGGCATATGGATAGGTCGTTACCAAAGATGGAATACTTGGGACATCATCACTCGTCCAGAGATGTTGCTGATGGATATTTATTTACAAATGAAAGATCCTATTACGAATATAGATACGCTAGGATTATCCATAGTGATTACCATTATGCTATTATTTTCCTATCTCTTTTTACAATCATTCATTTATCAAACAGACATAGGAAAGTCCAACTCCTAATTTCTAATAACTAACTATAATGAAAAAAGAAATCATCATCAATATCCTAGTTTTGCTAGGTGCTATCATATTCAATATATTATTTTGGAAAGAAGGCATGGGAATTAATACCCTCATTTTTACCTTGTTTTTAATACTAGGCTTATTTATTAAAGAAAAAGAAATATTCCAAGAAAGGAGCATGCAAGTCGTAACCCTCGGCACTATAGGATTCGCAGTAATAATTGTTACAAATAACTCAATGTATTCAAAATTTTTATACGTGATTTCATCCATTTTAATGGTAGGCATAGCCCAGCAAAGAAGCCTTCGCTTTTTGGGTTATGGCCTACTTGTTGGATTATGGAGTATATGTGAAACGCCTTGGAAAGTGTGGCGTAATTTATGGCTAAATAGCACGAAAGAAATTAATTATTCGAAGGGTTTTAATACGATTAAAATATTAATTATTCCTACTATTATTGTAAGTATATTTTTTATTGTTTATAGTATCGCTAATCAAAAATTTGCAATAATAATTAGTAATAAAATTGATTATGTTTTTAATTATTTATATCAATTTGATATTTCTTGGGAACGAATTATTTTTTCTGTAATAGGCTTATTAATAGTAGGTGGAACGATCTGGAAAAATCAGCATCTTGTTCCTTTTGAAAAAGAAGAAGAAAATATAATTAAAGACGAAAGAATAGAAAATATAAATGACGAAAAAGAACAAAATTTATCTGATAAATTAAAGAATGAATATAAAACTGCATTCATTACTTTCTTATCATTAAATATACTTTTATTACTATTAAATATTGTAGATGCAAAATATATTTGGTTCAAGGATGTATCTGGAATGAGCAGTGTAGAACTGAAGGCAATGGTACATCAAGGAACATATGTCTTGATTTTTTCTATCATGATGGCAATGGGGGTAGTTGTTTGGTTTTTTAGAAAAAATCTAAACTTTTTTCCTGATAAACAAGGACTTAGAGTAATGTCTTATCTTTGGATTGTGCAAAATGCTATTCTTGCATTATCTGTAGGAATCAGGAATATACGCTATATAGAAGAATATGGATTGGCATATAAGAGGGTAGGAGTTTTCGTTTTTCTTACGCTTACTTTTGCAGGATTAATTACGATGATCATTAAAGTGAGAAATAAAAGAACTGTTTATTTTTTAGTACATAGAAATGCTTGGATTTGGTATGGCGTCTTTTGGATGACTGCTTGGGTTAATTGGGATATATCCCTCACGAAATATAATTTATCAGCTAATTATAATAATACTTTAGGTGTGAATTTTTTAATAAACGAAGTTTCTGATAAAAACCTTTATTTATTAAATGAAAAAGAATATTTAATTAAAAATCGTAAAGGCGACGATTGGTCTGATGAAGAAATAGATAAAGCAATACTAAAAAAAGAATATGATTTTGGAGTAAGGAAAAAAGAACATTCTTTTTGGTCTTGGAATATGACTGATGCTAGGAATTGGGAATATTTAGAAGAGGGCGAATAATGAGTAATATTGTGCAAGACTAGGGGTTGTAATCCCTTAGTTATAAAATATGATATTCCAAGATGTTCCGTAACTAGGTTTTTTTACCCCCTAGCATTACAGGCTAATTAGAAATAATTAATAAATGGAAGCAGTATTTGTCATAGTAGCGATACCAATTGTTGTTCTTACACTAATCATAGTAATAGGAACAATCATCCGTTTCGTAAAAAGTTTTAAATATATATACGAACCAGAAAAACATTCACGCTGGTCTACCGTTCATTATAAGATTACGCCAGTACTTATATCTGTTATTTGTCCAGTAGCAGGATTTGTGATTGCAGAAGGCTGTGGTACATCAAAGAAATACGATGATCTCATATGCACATGATGACGATTATTGCATTTTATGCAGTTTCAGTTGCTGCTTATTGGCTATCTAAAATATTAGGAGAAGAATTATCTCCACTATTAAAAGCCTTGACATTACTAGGAATGGCAGAGGGTTTTATATTATGTCTAGCCTTAGCGATACAGTTTGGACCTATGATGCTCTATGGGTTTTTCCCTGTTATTGTAACCTTTCCATTATTGAGTCCTTTTTTATTTGCATTACTATTATTCATAGAAATACGAAGGCAATTCCACTTATTCAAACAAACTGCATTAGCAAAAGAAGAAGATGTAGTATACGATAGCTTAGTGCTAAACTTTGCAGAAAATCAGTCGTGAAAAATACCTTTCTGGAAAGTCCACTCATTTTTGCTTTACTCATTCCATTCATAGCTATACTGAGAATTAATTGGTTTTCGGGTTGTTAAAAACTCATAGCTTCTGAAAATTAAGCAATTGCTACTAACGTTGATCTGTAAAGCGAATACCGCTAGGTATATTCAGCAAGCGATTCTTATTTTATTTGGACAACAGCCAGATTCATTCATCAAGGCATTTGCAGAAACTTGTACTTACGCCCTTTCGCAATTACCAGATCTACCTAATCCAAGCGATGGTCATTATCTCTGCACTATCGCATCCAGAGGACATGCCAATCTCGTAAAACCTTTCCGAAAAGGATGGAGAGGAGAAGGCATCATAGCTGTCAATAGACAATTGCTCATTGCTAATGCCTTCGAGAAATGCTTAGAGGAATATACACCTATCTTTCATCGCTATCTAAGGAAATTTTATACCTCCGTAGCTAAGCCTATGAATGATGCCGTCCAGTCCAGATGGATTTCCAATGTTGTTTTTATACTCATGAAACCTTTAGAATGGTGTTTCTTGTTTTGGCTGTATCTCGTAGATCCCTCACCAGAAAGTCGAATACATCGCCAGTATTTACTAACTAAAGGCTCGAAAAAATTGTCTTGATAAATGAATGCTAAAGAATAAGGAATTTTAGTATTTTATTTCTGTAATTTAGTTGTCACTAAATCCAAACATCTATAGAGATAAGTACCTCGTTACGAGATTTGCATTATCTTTACGAAGGTAAGAGAAAACCATAATCACATAGAATAGATAAATGTCAAAAGTAAAGTCAACGTATAAATTCGTTTTCTATCCCTTAGCTACATTGTTATCGATAATCACATTGCTGATTATCATACAACCTAGTGGCATGTATTATAGAGTATTTACTAATTCTGCGGTACAAATAATGCTAGGGATTTTGGGTTTTGGTTTGCTCTGTTTACTGCTACAATGGCACAGATTGATGTTCGTTGCTTTTACCTGCACAGGTATTCTTTGCCTTTTTCTCAAGTCAAGTAGTAATCCTTCTCCTGCATATGCCACTCCTAATGTAAAAGAAGATATAGAAGTCATCCATCTCAATATCTCTAATTTTAATGGAGAGGAGTATGAAGAATTGACAGATTTACTATTAGAATCTGGAGCAGATTTAATTTCCATTCAAGAAGTCAAGCCTG
Organism: Maribacter sp.; assembly: GCA_051275765.1. Lineage (GTDB taxonomy): Bacteria > Bacteroidota > Bacteroidia > Chitinophagales > Saprospiraceae > JAHDCE01. Next base: position 4,404 of record JBNMOV010000268.1, read on the forward strand.
ATTGGGATACTGTTTTAAGAGAAGAATTATTAGATTCCTTTCCTTATTTCAGTTCTATGCCCAATATAGGTATCAATGGAATGGCAGTATTTTCTAAATATCCTATTTCAGATTTGGATACGTTCTATTATTCAGATATTCCTAATCTTACAGGCTTGATTCATCCAGAGGATAATAAACCTATTCGTTTCATTAGTACCTATACTAATCCTGCTTTTGGTACAGATAAGTTTTATAAAGAACTCAAAGACCATTTTGAAATGATTATAGATAAAGTAGAAGATAGTTCGGAAGCTCGCTTAGCTTTTGGTACATATAATACAGTAGCTTGGTCGTCTGAAATGAAGTTTTTTACAGGAGCATTGGGTTTACAGAATAGTCGTCGTTCCATCAGTCCATTTTCACAAAGTACTTACGAGCATATCTTTCATTCTATGGATATGGAGTGTGTCAGTTTTGATGGACTATACGATGTAGCAGGAGAAAAAATAGGACTCAAAGTAAAACTCCATATCAAAAATATCTCTACCTCATATTATGATAAAGAACCGACTAAATAGCTTCAAATACGCATTTAAGGGTATAGCGGATCTTTTTATTAATACGCCTAACGCTCGCATACATTTATTCATGGGGATAGCTGTGGCTATATGTGGCTATTTATTCCAAATATCCATTACAGAATGGTGTTTTTGTATCCTTTGCATTTCATTAGTTTTGGCAGCAGAAGCATTCAATTCTGCCATTGAATATCTGACAGACTTAGTTTCACCAGACTATCACGTACAGGCAGGCAAAACCAAGGATGTAGCAGCAGGAGCAGTTTTATTAACTTCCATAGGAGCAGCGACGGTAGGACTAATTATTTTTTTACCTAAAGGGTGGTACTGGTTTTCTGGAATATTTTTGGTAAATTAGTTAGAGTGTTCCTTTTTATCTTAAAATCTAACTATCTACTTAAACAGAAATGGAAAGAATCCAAGTTACAGTTGATGATATAATAGAAGGTGATTCGGATGCTGCCTTTGATATTATGTTGCGTTTTAATAAATTCAGCGAATGGTGGCCTTCATCTATCCCTGTAAAATGTGTAGATTATAAGGATAGCCATATTGGCAATAAAGTCCTTATTTTTCCTTATACATTAATTAATATAGGCTGGAAATTGCATTCATATGATCCTGGTAGAGAAATTATTATTCATTATTATCGAGGAATGCATGAAGGAATGGGCGTTTGGTCCTTTTCTGAAACAGATACGAATCAGGCTCGAATTTCATTCGAGATAGATATTTTGCCTAAGAATAAAATTTACAATTTAGCGTATAAGATTTTCAATGTAAGAAAAACTCACATCCAACAAGTAAAAATGGTCATGGCTGCCTTAGTCCAACAGATGAAAGAAATACAATCTCCAGATGCTGCTTAAAACACAAGGAATCGTATTGCGGAATGTGAAATTTGGAGAAACTAGCCTTATCGTAGATGCTTATACAGCAGAAAAAGGGCGACAATCTTTAGTGATTAATGGCGTTCGTAGCCAAAAAGCCAAAATAAAACAAAGTGTAGTAGCAGTCTCTTCCTTCGTAGATTTAGTTATTTATCATAGAGATACTAAGGATGTAAATCGCATCAAGGAAGTCAAACCTGCTTATATATATCAGTCTATTCCTTTTAATGTCGTAAAAGGAACAGTAGCACTTTTTATGACAGAATTGATTAGTAAAACAGTCAAGGAGTCAGAAGAAAATCAGATGCTTTTTGATTTTATTGTGAATAGTTTTATTGCTTTGGATGAAGGCAAGAAAGCTACACTGTTTCCATTAGTTTTTCCTATTTTACTCATGCCATATCTAGGTTTTTCGCCAGGAAACGAATGGTCGAATGAAACCCCTTTTTTCGATATAAGAGAAGGCGTTTTCGTAGCACACGAACCTCATGCTTTATTCCTCAATGCAGAACTCAGCGAAATTTTCTATCTTCTCCTACAGATAGATATTGCTAATATGGAAGATATCGATATTGGCAAAACTCATCGTCGGTTATTGCTTGATGGTATCTTAGATTATTATAAACATCATGTGGATAACTTTAGAGAATTGAATTCTCATTTGATATTGAGAGAGGTGTTGAGTTAGGTCTATAAATATACTGCTAAGTACATTGTAAAGTAAGTTAATTATAATTTTATCTTTGCATTCAAAAGAGAATACAAATGAAAAAGCAACATATCAAATTAACTACAGAAGAACGCAAAGAATTGCAAGGATTATTATCAAAAGGAGACTTGAAAGTACGTGTACAGAAACGTGCTATGGGTCTTCAA
>JBNMOV010000269.1:0-6677 GCA_051275765.1 Maribacter sp.
ACAAGCTTTTGTAGCGTTAAAAACGCTGTACAGCGGTGATTTTTGATTCTTTTCATCTAGGAAAAGAATAAGAAACACTTTTGTTACTAAACCAAAACACAACGAAATTTTGATTAAAAAGCATAGGATTTTGAGCATCCTAGATAATAAAGTAGTAGAAACGTATAAAAGGAAACAAACCAAAGTAGGAAGAAACGAACCCTTTCCTTGCGGAAGTGGTAAGGAATATAAGAAATGTTGTATCAATAAAAAGTAATTCATTTCACTTATTCAAAGAATCTAACAAAGAGTTACATTGGGAATTTTGAAAAGTGCTTTTTGAAAAAATATAAAAACGGCTTACTGAATTTCCAATAAGCCGTTTTTATGAATGATTGATTATAGATGTTTTTATGCTATCATTTGATAGTATCAGTAGTTTTTTACCTTCCCCACAAACCCATGAATTACCTCCTTCAAATCTCCACCACCTTCCAAAGCTCGAATAAACGCAGAACCAATAATCGCACCATTAGCATATTGGCAAGCATTAGAAAAAGAAGCATGATCTGAAATACCAAAACCAATTAATTTTGGGTTTTTGAGATTCATTTTTTTTATTCTATTAAAATAAGAAATCTGTGCATCATTACCTGCTGATTTTCCGCCAGTAGTTGCATTCGTGGAAACCATATAGATAAATCCAGTAGTGAGTTTATCTACTTTTTTAATGCGATATTCTTCTGTCAATGGCGTAATTAAAAAGGAAATAGAGATGTCGTTTTCCTCAAATAATTGCTTGAAATCCCTTTCGTATTCAAATAATGGCAAATCTGGAAGTATCAATCCATCTACACCTATTTCCTTGCATTGAGCAATAAAATTTTCTACGCCATATTGCAATACTTGATTGAAATATCCCATTAATATCAACGGAATCTGTGTATGTTCTCTAGCGTTTTTTAATTGAGCAAATAATAAATCCAAATGCATTCCATTTTTCAATGCTACACTACTGGATTGCTGTATCGTCAAGCCATCTGCTAGTGGATCTGAATATGGCATACCAACTTCTATTAAATCCGCACCTGCTTCTGCCAGTTCTTGAATGATGATAGTTGTATCATTCAAATTGGGATGTCCTGCTGTAAAATAGATATTAAGAATATCCTTTTTTTTATTTTGGAATAAGGTTGTTATTCTGTTCATATTTTATTGATGATTGAGCGATTAATAAAAATAATGGTGTGGAGACGCGAGGCATCGCGTCTGTACGAAATTATTTTTAATTAAATCTATCGAAGTGTTTGGTATAAGTAGCTAAATCCTTGTCGCCTCTGCCAGATAAATTAATCACGATGGTTTCGTCTTGATTATAATCTAGTTTTTCCATTGCTGCGAAAGCATGAGCAGATTCCAAAGCAGGAATAATACCTTCTTTTCTAGATAGAAAAAATGCAGCTTTCAATGCTTCATCATCCGTCACGCTGATAGCTTCTGCTCTACCAGATGAAATCAAATGTGCATGAAGGGGTCCTATACCAGGATAATCCAAACCTGCGGAAATAGAATAAGGCTCTACGATTTGTCCATCCTTAGTTTGCATCAATAAGGTACGACTGCCATGAATCACACCTTCTGTGCCTATTACGCTAGTGGCAGCAGTTTCGCCAGAATGAATGCCTAATCCAGCCGCTTCCACAGCGACTAAACGCACATTTTTTTCATTGAGATAATGATAAAAAGCTCCAGCTGCATTACTTCCGCCACCTACACAGGCGATGATAGTATCTGGATTAGCTTTGCCTGTTTGTTCTTGAAGCTGGCGTTTCATTTCTTGGCTGATGACAGATTGGAAACGTGCCACCATCTCTGGATATGGATGTGGTCCCACTACAGAACCAATGATATAATGTGTATCACTAGGATTATTAATCCAATCTCTAATCGCTTCATTTGTTGCATCTTTTAGTGTCTTGCTACCACTGAGTGCCGGACGAACTTCTGCTCCTAGCATCTTCATTCGCTTCACATTAGGTGCTTGTCTACCTATGTCTTTTTCTCCCATATAAACGATGCACTCTATGCCCATTAAGGCACAAACTGTCGCTGTGGCTACGCCATGTTGACCTGCTCCAGTTTCTGCGATGACGCGTTTTTTATTCAATCGCTGTGCTACTAGGATTTGACCAATCGTATTGTTGATTTTATGAGCTCCAGTATGACATAAATCTTCTCTTTTAAAATAGATATTTGCCTTATAATGCTCAGAAAAACGCTTAGCAAAATAGAGTGGAGTAGGACGACCTACATAATCCTTCAATAGCTGATTAAATTCTTTTTGAAAATCTGGCTGTGCCATTATTTTTTCATAATTCAATCGCAATTCTTCTACGCAAGGTTGTAGTAATTCTGGAATATATGCTCCACCAAACTTTCCGTAGTATCCTTGTTCGTCTATGTTTATCATAATGTTACATTGTTACGTTCTTGCTTTGGTAAACCTTTTTTAGGTTTGCTAAAGCTGAGTTTAGTAATGGCGTTAAGTTTAGGCTTCAGTTCTCTGCTTTACGTTTAGTAAACCTAAAAGGTTTACTAAACGTTACGTAAAATTATTAATAAATTCGTTAATTAAATCTACATTTTTTAATCCTGGTTCTATTTCAAAACCGGAATTAATATCTAATGCGAATAATTTTTCGTGATGGAATTTTTTAATGCTATCTATTGAATCAATATTAATTCCACCACTTAAAAAAAATGGTAATGTGCCTTTATAATTATTTAAAACATCCCAATTAAAAATAATACCATTTCCTCCATAATCTTTTCCTTTGGCATCAAATAAAAAGTAATCGCAAACGGATTCGTATTTTTTTGTCACATTGAAATCAAAATTATCATCTACTCTAAATGCCTTGATAATTTCAATATTTTTTGATTTTAATACTTCACAAAATTGAGGATTCTCATCGCCATGTAATTGAATAAAAGATAAATCATATGCTTTTATTTTTTCTTCAATTATATCTATTTTTTCATTGACAAAAACGCCTACTTTTTTAGTGTTATTTTTTGATATCTCATGATTAATAAATCGCTTGGATTTTTCGTAGAAAATCAAACCCATAAAATCAATATCTAAGGAAATTAATTCTTTGATATTTTCAGTATTTTTCATACCGCATACTTTGATGAGCGTATTTTTTTTCATGAGTTAGACCAATGATTATTTTTATCGAATGCTTCAATTTCCTTGATAAAACTCGCACAAGCCTTAGCAGGATCTGGAGCGTGCATAAAATGCGTACCCACTAAAAACCCTTGATAACCAGCTTGTTTTAGTCTAACTATAGAATCTACTTTACTCAAACCACTTTCAGAAATCTTGACCATTGAATCTGGAATGCCATCGATTAATCGCAATGAATTTTCTATGGAAACTTCAAAATTTTTTAAATTTCTATTGTTCACACCAACTGCGTCAATAAAAGGATTTAATTTATTGAGTTGTTCTGCGGAATGTACTTCCATTAAAACTTCTAATCCTAGATTTTTAGCCGTTTCTGCGAGTTGTTTTAATTGCTTTTTTTCTAAACATTCTGCAATTAATAAAACCACATCTGCACCTATTGATTTTGCTTCGATTAATTGATACTCATCTATTACAAAATCTTTTCTTAAAATAGGACAGAAATTAAATTTTCTAGCTTCTGTTAAATCCTTGTTTTTTCCACCAAAAAAATGATTATCTGTCAAGATAGAAAGTGCAGATGCTCCTGCTTGCATATATCCAATAGATACTTTTTCGACTTCAGCATAAGGATTAATAAAACCTTGGCTTGGCGATTTCTTTTTGAATTCTGCAATAATGCCATTTTTATCTTCTCTCAAAATATATTTTCTGAAAGAAACGGAAGGCGTATTAAAATAAATACTTTTTTCTAACAACTTAGCAGGATAGAGCGATTTGCGTTCTGCTACTTCCGTTTTTTTATGTGCGATGATCTTTTCTAATATATCCATGAATGATTGAGTGATTAAAGATTAAAGTGATTGATGATTGAGTGATTAATAATTTGGGGAGTGGGGGGAAGTCATTAATCGTTAATCACTCAATCATTAATAGTTTAGGTAATCATTAATAATTTTTCTAGTGCTTTTTTACTATTTAATGATTCTGTTGCTTCTTGAATGCAGTCTTCTATTGATTGTTGTGGTTTGATGGTTTTGATGGCAATTCCTGCGTTAGTCGTTACAACATCTATCTGTGCTTCTGTGCCATTTCCTTCTAAGATGTTTTTGAATATCTTGACGGCTTCTGCTTGGGTTTCTCCTCCTTGTAGTTGTTTTGCGGTGAGTTGTGGTTTATTGAAATCAGATGGATTTAATACTTGGTGTCCGCTATTGTTTTTAATGTCTACTTTTCCTGTAAGAGAAATTTCATCATAACCATCTAAAGCATGAACAATGCTATATTGTTGACCAGATGCCTGCATCACATAATGATATAATCTGGATATTTCTAAACTAGATGTTCCCAATAATTGATGCGTAGGTATACAAGGATTCACGAGAGGTCCTAGTAGATTGAAAAAGGTTCTTAATCCTAATTGCTTTCTCACTCCTGCTACAGATTTCATGGCAGGATGAAATTTTGGTGCATGGAAAAAACAGATATTAGCTTTATCTAATTGCTTTTTTAAGGTATCAATATCGTTTGTAAATTGATAACCTAATTTTTCCAAAGTATTGGATGAACCAGATACGGAAGATGAACCATAATTGCCATGTTTGGTTACTTTATAACCAGCTCCTGCGACTAAGAAACAAGATAACGTAGAAATATTGAAAGTATCTTTTTCATCGCCACCAGTTCCTACAATATCTATGCTTTCTATTCCTCCTAAATCCACTTTAATACAAAGTTCTAACAAGGCCTCACGAAAACCCATGAGTTCATCAATACTAATGGAACGCATCAAGAAAGCAGTGATGAAAGAAGCGAGTTGTGCGTCGTTCATTTGTCCATTTGTGATGTCAACGAGTGCTTGTTTAGCCTCTTGTCTCGAAAGTGTTTCGTGCTGATGTAGGCGTTGTAATAATTTTTTCATTGGTACTCTTTGAGACCTTTGGGGTCTTGAAAACTCCAAAGGTCTTGTTAAGCTAAAGATGCCTTAGCAGCATTCAAAAAATTAGACAAAATAACTTTCCCTTCAGGAGTCATAATGGATTCTGGATGATATTGTACACCAAAAATAGGTAGACTTTCATGCCTAATGGACATAATCGCACCATCTGGAGATATAGAAGTCACTAACAAACAATCTGGACAATGATCTTTATCTATCACCCAAGAATGATAGCGTCCAACTTCAATGGTATCTGGTAGATTTTGATACAATGGTTCTTCTTTATCAGATACATAAATATCTGTCGCCAAACCATGATAAACCTGTTCCAGATTTTCTAATTTTCCACCAAATGCTTCGCCTATCGCCTGATGTCCTAGACATACGCCAAGGATAGGTTTTTTATTTTTATATGCATGAATGATTGCAGGCATATTTCCAGCATCTTTAGGAATACCAGGACCAGGAGATAAAACGATGCAATCATAATTATCGACATCTTCCACTGAAATAGCATCATTCCTAAAAATGCTAACTTTATCATCCGTTATTTCTTGTAAATATTGTACAAGATTATACGTGAATGAATCGTAATTATCTATGATGAGTATTTTCATTTTTTCTATTAATCTTAAAATCTCTAAATCTAAATATCTCAGTATCTATTATATTCCCTCTGCAATAATTAAAGCTTTTTTTAATGCTCCTAATTTATGATTGACTTCTTGTAATTCCTTTTCTTCTTGGCTGCTTACTACAATTCCTGCACCTGCTTGAAAATGTAAAGTACTGTCTTTACTTAAAAAAGAACGAATAATAATCGCGTGATTTACATTGCCATTTAAATTAATAAAACCAATTCCGCCGCCATAGAAATTACGATTATCTTTTTCATTTTTATTTATTAATTGTAAGGCTTTATATTTAGGTGCACCAGATAAAGTTCCTGCTGGAAAAGTATCTCCAAATACTCTAATTGGATTAGCATCTTCTGGTAAATCTCCATCTACTTCAGAAACCATGTGGATAACATGGCTATAAAATTTAATCGATTTTAAATCTCGTACTTTTACATTTTTGGTATGTCGCCCTAGATCATTCCTAGCCAAATCTACTAGCATGATATGCTCTGCATTTTCCTTAGGATCTTTTTTTAATTCTTCTGCTAATTGTTGGTCCTGCACTAAATCTCCTGTACGTTTAAATGTGCCAGCTATAGGATTTACTTTAGCTTTGCCATCTTTTATAATTAACTGTGCTTCAGGAGATGAACCAAATATTTTATATCCACCAAAATCGAAATAAAATAAATAAGGAGAAGGATTAATAGAACGTAAGGCACGATAAACTTGGAATTCGTCGCCTCTAAATTGTTGTGAAAAACGTCTAGAATAAACGATTTGGAATACATCACCTACTTGACAAGATTTTTTCCCTTTGGTAACTAATCCTCTAAATTCATCGTCTGTTAAATTAGAACTAGTTTCGCCTGTTGTTTCAAAATTAAATGTAGGAAAATGAGTCGCTTTTACTTTTTGAATAAATGAATTGAGTTGTGAACTTTCT
>JBNMOV010000270.1:0-6676 GCA_051275765.1 Maribacter sp.
GAGTTTTATCGCCTAGTATGCTACCACTTGTCATAGTGGAAGTAGGATCGATTGCTAAGACAGCGAGCTTTCTTCCTTTTTCCAAAATATGCAACCCTAAGGATTCTATAAAAGTGCTTTTTCCTACACCTGGCACACCTGTTATTCCTAGCCTGAATGAATCATTGGCAAATGGTAAACATTTTTCAATAACTTCTCTTGCTAATGATCGATGTTCTAAGCGTGTACTTTCTATTAATGTAATCGCCTTTCCTAATGTTACTCTATCTCCTTTGCGGATTCTCAAGACATAATCATCTACGGAAAGCTGTTGTCGCTTTCTTGCGTTTTTGATTCTATTTTTGATGTCTTGGTTCATGAGTTTTTATTCGTTGTTTTATTTTTGGATAGGACTTTTGTCCTTTTGCTTTTGTTGTTTCGTTTGGCAAGACGCAAAATATTGCGTCTCTACGTTGGGACATTATTCACTATTCATTCCTTAAAAACTCTTGCCATGCTTTTTCTACGAAAATATTGGTCATTTTTTCGATATAATAACTGCCTGCGGATGGATCGATGACTTTATCCATTGCTGATTCCATTTTCAGTAGATGTTGTACGTTTCTGGCGATTCTTTTGGAGAAAGAATTCGGCTGCTGTTCTAATACATCACAAGGTAAGACAATGATTCTATCTGCACCTCCAATGCTTGCTGCCATTGCCATTGTAGTCGCTCGAATCATGTTACTATTTTTATTATCGCCATAGGCATCAGCTGAAAAACTGACTTCTATTTCTGGTGTAATAAAATCTAGATCAAATCCTTTGCAGATCCTCGCCCATAATATTTTTAATGCACGTATTTTAGCAATGCTAGGGAAATAGCTTTTTCCTATTTTGATAGAAAAGAAAATAGACTCAAATGCTTTGGAAATATTTTTTTCATCAGCAGAAGACATGATTAAATCTACACCCAATTTTATACTTTTCGCTAATTCTTTAGGAATATCACTTCCATAAAAAGGAGTCGTATTGATAGCGATTGTTTTTAATGAAAAATCCGCTTGGAATTCGCAACCAGATACACTTCCTTTTATTTTGGAAATATCTTTATTTTTTTGAATTAAAAAGGTATTAAAATAATCAAAAAATAAATCACTATCTACATTTTCAGATAAAACAAAATGAATAGAAATAAAATCAAATTCCACTTCATTGAACAGCACTTCAAAAGCTCTAGCATCATAATCCTGATCCAGAAATAATTTAGGAGCATTAATGCCTCCTAATAAGGATTCCAATAATAATTGATTATCCTTTTTCAGATCTTTTCCAATGATAAAATCCTCTGAGATCTGCCAATCATTATCACTTTTAGAACTGAGTGGAAATGCTTTTTCCTCTCCTTCATTTTCTTGGCTATAAAAAGGATCGAGCGTGATGTCTTTTCCTAATTGCCATTGCAGTTCTTCAAAGGCACGTCCTTTGAGATCTTTGGTTACTTTTTCTTTCCATTCTTCGTAGGAAATGCTTGGAAATTCTGTGAATAGGTTTTGCATGGTTGAATGTTAATCTGTTAATTCTACTGTTCCGAATTTATATCTTGTCCAGCTATCACGTACTGTCCTCAAAATTATCTTATTGCCCGTAAAAAAGCTGAAATTGGGTGTAAAAAATCCTTTTGTTTCATCATTGGATAGCATCTTCTTTTTTTCAATCTCGCCTTTTTCATTTATCACACACATTTCTATAGTAGCACCAAATCTAGTCTTGAATCCCTTAGCTTTTATTTCCTTTTGCTCCTCTTTGGTTTTTTTTATCATTAAACACGAGATATATCTTATTATTATAGACATGATAAATGTAAGAAAGCGTTGCAAAGTAACTGGATGCTCCAGCATTTTTTTCAATGATTACAGTATTAATAAGACTGCCATCTGCACGAAATCTAGGAATGATAATTTCGTCTGTATGAAAAATAGTTACATCTTTCCAATCTGATCCTTGATTAACCCGTTTGTTGGATGTATATTCTTTTTCTGCTAAAAATGAGAATGTCCCATCAGCATGGGCTATAAATTCATTAATATTAAAATCAATTGTTAATCCTTTTCCTTTTTTTACTGTCCTCTCTGGCATTATTTTTTGTAAAAAATATTTTTTGAATTGATGTGTTACTGTTTCAATATTATCTGATTCTTCACCTAAACTTCCAAAAAAGAACCCATCTACGAATTTGCCCTTGTCTTCGTTGCGATAAAAACCTGCAACATAAATTCCATTTTTTTCAAATACTCCTATTTCGTTAATATGTTTTCCTCCGCCTAATTTTACATCATTTTCTGTAAAGTCATTTTCTGTAACTGTTACTGCTTTGTAAGTCACTTCGTCATTAAATGTAGTCCTACCAAAAAGAATGACTTCTCCATTATTAGATACTAAGGTCTGCTTAGAAAAAAAAGCAGATTCACCTTTAGTATCTAATTCTTTTTCCCAAAGAATATTCATATTTTCATCGAAAAGGATTACGATGTTTTTATCTATATTAGGCATACCACAGCTAAATGCCGCATATTTTTTATTATCACTTATTATTATCTCTACCGCACTCAAGTCTGTACGATTGAATAAAGAATTATATCCTATCTTATATTTTTTATGAGAAAAATCTGAAGGAGCAGACCAAGCATTATACTCTTGTTCTAATTTTTGAGTATAGGCTTTTTCAACTTCCCCGAATTCACCATCCTTAAATTCAGAAAAAAATAAATTTAATTCTTTGGTTTTTCTCGTATAGGTGGGAATAAATGCAAAAACCTTATTGCTCATCTTCAAAAAATCCTTAGGAATCAAGGTTTCCCCATCATAAGCGAGATTGATGTCTTTTTCCTCTATCAGCTGGTGCTTATAATCATACTTAAATAATACACCTCCATTTTTCTTGGGTCTCATATTCAGGTAGTAATGGCTGTCACCATTCCCTACAAGGGAATAGATAGCCAAATAACTACCTTTTTTCTTGTATTCTGGACCCCACACTATTTCTTGGGATATAAGTAATGAGTTAGTGAGAAATAATAAGGTTATAATAAAAACGAGCTGCTTCATGGTAATTGATTTTAAGTAATGAAGTCTATATTTTCCTCACAAGGTAAATATACTTTGACTAACCAAAGCCATAAATCATATTTAGTGAAACCAATTCAATAACCTGAGCAGTTATGCCTGTTCTTTTCTCTTCTAAAAAATTACTACCCATTCTGGCTCAATTTATTAAATACGTTTCACTTAGGATTTAATTTTAATAAAAAACAACAATAATGAAGCAATATTTCCAATATGTAATGATGCTCTATTTCATTGGAATATCTAGCATCACGCAAGCTCAGGATAAAAAAATAATTACCAAAGAATACGAAATGCCATCGTTTTATAGGACCGATGGAGTGAAGTAAGACATTGATCTACCTAATAATCCAGCCATTAATGTATTTTTAGAAATAGGAGGTGCATCCTTAACTGGAGCGACGTATATAGATAGTCGATTTTCCAAAAAACGGGACGGAATGGGAATGAGTATAGGAACAGGTTATTCTAAGTACAAAGGAAAGCAACATTATAGTTTTCCTATACAATTTAATTACTTAAAAAGATTAAAAAACCCAACGCTTTTTTTTGAGATAGGAGGAGGAGTTACTTTTCATAATTATGGCATTTTTAAGAATTTATTTTCATTATTAGGAGGAATAGATTACAATCAGCATATCATCCAAAATAATCCTCAAACCTATGGGATGAGAAATAAATAAACGATACAACTTATAACGCAGGATTTTTGTCTTTTAAATCCCGCTTCTATTTCTTGGTATTCCAAGAAACTATCCATATTATGACGATGTTTATAATGGATGATTTCATGAGCAAGTACGAAGGCAAATTGAGCCTCATTTTCCAATCTAGACATCAATCCAAGATTGACAAAAATACTTCCTCTATCTGTTGCGAAAGCATTCACTCCAGCAGATTTAACAACATAAAATCGTAATTTCTTCCTCAGTTTTGGACTATGCTCTAGTAATTTATCTGCCACCTTATTCACATAATCACTTACAGGATCTCCAAATAATACCTCTCCACTCCTCAATAATTGATCTATAGCAAAACTACTTTCTAAATAAAATTTCTTTTGTTTTTTACCAGCCTTCTTTTTATCCTTCACTTTCTTTTCCAATGATTTGTATTTACTACTAGAAGAGGATATGAATTCCTTTGGTATTTCTCCATCAGATACCAACTGTTCAAAGTTATTTAAATTTTGAGCCGTCAAAGAAAATGAGAATAATAGGAATAGGGCAAATGGTAGGTAAATGTTTTTTGTGACCATCACGTTAGTTAAATGTTAGGTTACTAAGTAGTTAGTCAAGTTAATAGTGTCGAGTATTTTTACGTCCTTTTAGCCTGCCCTTCGTTAGAGAACCACTCATTTAGCTATAGCTAAATGAATGAACCTCCGCCTCGTTCAGACTAAAATTACACTAAAAATATAACCGACACTATTAGTTTGACTAACTACTAAGTTGTTTAGAATAATTTGTGAGACCTACATAGGTCATCAAACAAACATGTACAATTGTTGTATATTTTTATTATACAAAAAAATGAAATTCGTAGTAGTTTATCTGGATATGAAAATAAAAAAACTAAAATTCTAGCTTAAAAATAAAGAAACACAGCACTCCATTATTTCACAAAAGCTAAAAATGAACTAAACAACACGCTCTCTTATACCTTTTTGTACTTTTTTAGAACAAAAAACACAACAATGCGTTATATTTACAGTTCGAAACGGCAATTAGATTTAATCTAAATAAAAATAAGGGATGTCAAGACGTATATATTTAGACAACAATGCAACTACACCTACAGATCCTAGAGTAGTAGGAAAAATGTTGCCTTACTTTACCAACATGTTTGGTAATGCGGCAAGTCGTAATCACCCATTTGGTTGGGAAGCTGAGGAAGGGGTAGATTATGCTCGTGAGCAAGTAGCCAAATTGATTGGAGCAGATCCAAAAGAAATTATTTTTACTTCTGGTGCTACAGAATCAGATAACCTTGCTATCAAGGGAGTATTTGAAATGTATGCTCGTAAAGGAAATCACATCATCACATTGACTACAGAACACAAAGCTGTTTTGGATGCTTGTAAAAAAGTAGAAAAGAAAGGTGGAGAAGTGACTTACCTAGAAGTACAGCGAGATGGTTTAGTGGATTTAGCGAAATTAGAAGCGGCTATCACGGATAAGACTATCATGATATCCATCATGTTTGCTAATAATGAAATTGGTGTTATCCAGCCGATGAAAGAGATAGGAGAACTATGTGCTAAACATGGCGTACTTTTCATGTCTGATATCACACAGGCTGTAGGTAAGATTCCTCTTAATATGAAGGAATTAGGTATCCACTTAGCTGCATTCACTGCACATAAGATGTATGGTCCTAAAGGTGTTGGTGCATTATTCGTGAATAGAAAAGGTCCACGTGTGAAGGTAACTTCACAGATGGATGGAGGTGGACACGAGCGTGGAATGCGTTCTGGTACATTGAATGTTCCTGGAATTGTAGGATTTGGAAAAGCAGCTGAACTTTGTATCAACGAAATGGATGCAGACGCTAAACGTCTTTCTGCTCTACGAGATAGATTGCAGACGGGCTTGATGGCAAAACTAGAAGAAGTTGTTATCAACGGTAACGAAGAACACAGAATGCCTCACGTAACCAATATGTCATTCAAGCATGTAGAGGGAGAAGGTCTAATGATGACTTTCAACCAAGACATCGCATTGTCATCTGGTTCTGCTTGTACTTCTGCTTCATTGGAACCAAGTTATGTATTGAAAGCCTTAGGATTAGGAGATGATTTGGCTCATTCATCATTGCGTTTCAGCTTAGGTAGATTTACTACTGAAGAAGAAGTAGATGCAACGATAGAGTCTATTTCATCAGGTGTAGATCACATGCGTTCTCTTAGCCCAATTTGGGAAATGTATCAGGAGGGAATTGACTTGGAGTCTATAGTATGGGGTGATGCACACTAATTGATTAATGATTAGCGTGATTGATGATTCAAGATTATTGATGATTCAGAGGAATTTATATTGAAATTAAATTAAAAATTTAGTATTTTAGATTATTCAATCTAGAATATAACATCTAAATATAATTAAAATGGCTTATTCAGATAAAGTTTTGGACCACTTCAAGAATCCTAGAAATGTAGGAACATTGAACAAGGAAGATAAGAATGTAGGAACTGGTCTAGTTGGAGCTCCAGAATGTGGTGATGTTATGCGTCTACAAATCAAGGTAGGTGATGATGGTTTAATCGAAGATGCTAAGTTCAAGACTTTTGGCTGTGGTTCTGCTATTGCTTCTTCTTCTTTGGCTACAGAGTGGCTGAAAGGAAAGTCAGTAGATGATGCTTTGAGTATTGATAATATGGACATCGTGGAAGAGTTGGCTTTGCCACCAGTAAAAATCCACTGTTCTGTATTAGCAGAAGATGCTATCAAGTCTGCGATCAAGGACTACCAAGATAAGAACAAGTAAATTACAGTGACCAGTTTACAGTGACCAGCATATAAATTTGGCAACTGTAAATTGGTCATTGATAACTGGTCACTGAAAACTGTAA
>JBNMOV010000271.1:0-6667 GCA_051275765.1 Maribacter sp.
CCAGTCCTGTTTCAGTTGTTGTTGTTTGATCTTGTCCTAATAAAATGGATCCACCTTGATTTACGATGGTCTCAATGTTTTCAAATTTGACCTCATCAAACCAGAATGTATATCCTTCTCCATCCTCTGGTCCTTCCGCATAATAGAACATACCTCTCTCAGCAACAAGTTTTGATGGATCAGGGATTGGAATATAGTATTTTTTCCAATTGGTATTCATGGGAACATTATTCAGTGTTACTAAATATTTTCCTTCACCAAAATCATTACCAAAACCAACTTCATTTAGAATTGCAGATTTAGTTGCTTTGGCCCAAAACGTCAATACGGTATAGCCTGACAAATCTCTTCCACCACCTGTAAAGTAAGCTCCTCCAGCATATGAACCTTGAGGATCTCCTTCATCAGGCACTTCGATTCTCATGGATGCTTCACTGCCTTCAAGAGTTATATCAGTATCCACTTCGAAAGCAGTAACCTTTGATCCTGCAAAAGCACCATAATCTAATCCTCCACTAAAACCATCAATGAATACGTCCCCATTTGTAGGGTAAGTGGCTAATTCTAAATCTTCAATATCTCTCTTGCAACCACTTGAAGATATTAATATGATTGATAGTGTAAATAACACTACCCTTAAAAAAAATGTATTCTTCATGAGTATAAAAGTTTTATAATTATTTAGTGGGTAGTTTATTTGTTAGAGATTATTGAGAATAATCTCTAACACTTACTTACCAATGCTGATTTGAAAATACATACTAAGTTCCCATTCTTTTCCATTGTCAAATCCTACTGCTTCAGGATCGCAGACAGAATCTCCAGCTGCATTAATTATATGTGTTGGGCAGTAACGATTAGAATATTGGTCTAAAGTACGCCATATATAACGTACACCCATTCGTGTATTAGGTAATACGTACCAAGATTGTTTTCCAACTGCTGTAGATAAATCGAACATGATTTGAACTGGAAATGTTAAGTTGAAATCACGATGGTAATCAAATGGTCCCCAATCATTTATCTTAACAGAAGAATTTAGTTTAATATTTTTGTAAATCATTCTAAGATCTCCACCAACACGTTTGATTAGTCTTGGACTATCACCATTTGCTTGAGCATTACCCCCATAAATATTGGCGATAATTCCAAAATCAGTATTAATTTTTGAAACAGCTCGTAGATTCACTTCCCATAAATCTTGTGCAGGAGCAGATCCTGGAAATGCGAAAAGTGAACGACCATCACCTAAGATACCAATAGCAGCATCTTGTATGGTAGGTTGATGGCGATAAATGATATTAAGACTTGCTGCAAACTTCGCATCTTCCATCATGTCATTATCCCAATCATACATCCAAGTAGCTGGTGTAGGATCATAAGAAATCAGCAGTTCTCCAGCGATAGTTTCTCTATTACCACCTCTAACAACGAAAGGATCATCTATAATATTTCTTGGTCTTCCTGCACCTAAAGCATCTCCAGGTATCGGATCTTCAATTGGTCTTTGCCATAAGAAGTTAGGAGCAATTTGGAAATCACCCATTAAGAATGTGAAACCACTCAAGAAATTAACTTGATTACTACTTCCACTATCTTTCAGCCTCCATCCTGTAAAGGTTCTTGTATTATCTGCACCACCATTAGCGACTAAGCCCATAACTGCACCTTGTGCATACCAATTAAAGGGACCTTTAGAAAAGCTTACTTTCGCCTTTGTTCCCCAAGTATCTGAAATAGCAATTTCATCTTGATAAACCGTAGTAACATCTTCTACTTCATCAGCAATTTGGAAAGTTCTTCCTACTAGTGGCTGACCTCCCCAGATACCTCCCCATTCAACACCTAATTGACCAAACTTCTTTGCAGCATGTAAAGTTAATCTACGTGTTACAGGATTAGGAACAGCAAAAGAACTCACTGCTGGTGCTTGTGCTGCGATATCTTCATGGAAAATTCCTGTTACTTTATAACCCTTGAATTCTCTGCTATATTTTAATAATACAGCAGGGTTGGCAGCCCACCAAAGTTCAGGTCCTATGGCTACTTTTAATCCTTTAAACTTTTTCTTACCAGAGATTTCGAATCCAGATGGAGCATTACCATTATAAATATCAATATTGGGACCATAGTTCGCTTCTGGATATAAACCAAAGAAGTCACCTTCATATCCCCAATGATAATGGCCTGTACGATAAAAACCTTCTAAATCGAAAAACTTACTATTCCAACTAAAGCTGGCATTATAAACTGCTACACGGTTTCCATCTGCTATTGTGACATTCCCATTAGGGCTTGATACAACTATTGGACGACCTCTATTCTCATAGAATATTTCATTAATTGGATTTTGTGCGACATTACCCAAAACGTTGAAATTAACATTGGCACGAACACTTTCTGTAGGTTGAGCTTCAACACCAAAATAAAAAGATTGCATGTGATCAAATCCTTGTCTATTAGGAAAAACTTCATCAGTTGGATCATCTACTTTAGGTGTAGAAATACGTGTTCCTCCAGTATAATAAGTTGATATGTCAGCTCTCAATCCACTTAGACGAATCTTTTTTGTTTTTTCTCCAATTAGTGCAGCCTTGTCTCCTCTAGCTTTAATAAGAGCATCCATGAGCTGGATACTTAAAAAGTAATTATTGATAGATTCAACAGTGACTCCATCACTGTAAGGATTAAGTTGATGAGCTTCTTTCAATGCATAATATGCTGCTCGAGGATATAATTCATACAATCCTCTTTGGTTGGTTTCGCCTTTGGCACATATACCAAACCATTCCTCATTCATGTTATTTTCGCCTTCTACAAAATCACTTTGATATCCTCCATTGCTCCAAGAGGCATTATTATCATGAGCATCTAGGTTTTTGGTTTGTCCATATTTCCACCATCCATCACTGAATTGGAAAGTAAATCCACCAAGAGAATTATTTGCTTTTCCTAAACCTGCTGCATTTTCATAGATCTCTTTCCAATTTCCAGTCATATAATATGCTTGAGATTTTTGATCTTCTTTATTTTCAGTAGCACTGAATGCATCTGCACCAAATTCTGTAAACATGATTGGCTTATTCAATTCATCCTTAACTTTCTGAAAAGCATCTCCAAAGGAAACACCACGATACATATTAGTACCTAGGATATCAATATCCTGACATTCTTTCACAATGATGTCTAAAAAAAGTAAATCACCATTACAGATCGCAATAGGATATGATGTGTCAATACCTTTCATCTCCACGACAGCCTTGTTGAATAATTTATACATGTCTTTTGCAAGAGCTGTTGATTTCCTATCTTCAACAGGAATATCTTCTGTCTCTGCTCCTCCCCAAAATAAACCATAGTTATTTTCATTTCCGAGCAGATACATTAAAAGTCCAGGAGTATTTTTATACTCTTCTGTCATACTTTTAACCTCAGCAAGTAGTAGTTCTTGTGTATTAGGATCTCCATATATTGTGTTAGGTACCCAACTACCATTTATGGTGAGTCCATATCGTCCAAATGAGTGGTTAAGCATCGTATAAATACCATGCTTTTCATAGATATATTTAATCCATTTTGAAGGGACACCTGTATATTGCCGTACCGTATTAACACCCATGTTTTTAAGTAATGACATTTCAGCATCAAGAGCTGATTTAATGACATCATCAGATTGTTTCCATAAACTGTAGGAAAAATTGGTTCCAATTGGGAAGTAATCCCAATTCATTCCATTAATCATAAAATCTTCTCCATTTACCACTAATTTCATACCTTCATCATTATTGACGACTGATATTTGACTTGACTGGGCGAAAGTCAATTGAGTAAATAGTAAAATGGTTAAACTTAGTATAAGGTTTCTTACCATGATTATTAATTGTTTAGAACTATGATATTGCTGAATTCAAATACTTTGACATGTGCCAAAAATACTACTATCTATTTCTTAGAAAGAACAAGTTAGTGTTTTTTTTACAAAAAGCAAAAAATGTTTAAAAAATCAATTATTATGAAATATAATTTTGAACAAAGGCAGGCTAAAATAGTTTAAATTTGGTTTGGCGTTTTCCCCTTATACTTTAGCTAATTTATATCTATAGAATAAACAGAATAGAAATTATCCCTAAGTTTGGAAGATCCATAATAATACTGAGCCCTAATT
This sequence comes from Maribacter sp., assembly GCA_051275765.1. Classification (GTDB taxonomy): domain Bacteria; phylum Bacteroidota; class Bacteroidia; order Chitinophagales; family Saprospiraceae; genus JAHDCE01. The sequence continues at coordinate 4,166 of JBNMOV010000271.1, forward strand.
TCAGAATGTTCAATTGTTGCTTATAATTTACATTATGTTAAGTATTGTTATTTTACACTTTGTCTTATCCTGAAAAAGGTTGACTACTTAAAGGGAAGCAGTCAAATGTCAAGAGAAATAAATATATTTATATTAGAAACCTAGTGGATAATGCCATTAAGTTCACAACAGAAAAAGGAATTGTTACCATCACTTCAAAACCCTTAGGTGTAGGTATTTCTATCAAGGATATAGGATTAGATACAAAAAACCAAGACGATTTTCGCAAAAATAAAAAAGTACACAATGTACTTCTAGCGAAAAGAATACAGTATTTTACGTTTATTTAAAAGTATCCTAATAGAAATATTTAGATTAAAAATTAAAGTCGTCAAAAAAGGATTAAATCCTTTTTTGACGACTTTAATGAGAATAATATTTACACCAAATGGTAATTAAATAGTCTATAACGTGGCGTTTAAACCCCACGTTATAGACTATTTAATTATTTATCATATTGATATAATTTATATTTTTTAATCGTTCTAATTAATTTTTGATCATATTTTTTATCTGTCGCATATCCTGCTTCTTTTAATCCTTTTGCCCATTTTTTATAATCCTTTTTATAGGATTTTAATTTTTTATATCGATCTTTTTGCAATAAAGAAGAATGTGCTCGAAAAGATTCCCAAGTAGATTCATATTTTCTAAAGAAATCTTTATGATTATCATCGAAATGATTAGTACAATGTCCTTTTGCACACTTTTTAGAAAAACATTTAATTCCAAAATGATTATTATTTTGTACAGCTAAACGGCTATTTCCAGCGCTGCTTTCCACTAAGCCTTGAGCCAAAGTAATACTCGCAGGAACGCCATATTTTTTCATTTCAGAAATTGCCACATCTTTAAATCGTTTAATATAATCTTCAGAAGAATATTTATCCAATTTATCTGCAGAAATAGGAGCATATTCATTTATTTTTTTGACTTCTGGACCTTCACCATCTACATCATAAATATTTGTTTTTTCAGATTTTGCGATCATGGCTGCTGCTTCACTTAAATTAAAAGAAAAAGAAATATTTTTCTGACTAATTAAAATAATCCCTATGGCAATAATGGCAATTCTAAAAATAGGGATTTTATTTTGTTCTAATTTAAATTTATTAAATGGTTTAAAAAATACACGATATAATTTTGCCCTTAATGCAATTAAAGGCCTCATTAAAATAATGAATATTTGTTTGATTAATTCTGCTAATTCAGGATTCACCTGATTTGCAAATTCATAACTTTTATCCATGCCTTTATGGAGCATTGGAAAAGCCATGTTTTTCTTCTTATTACCTGGTGTATTATTATTCATCATTCTTAAATTGAAAAAGATTAAACAGATTTATCTCTTATATTGTATATCGTTACAAATATACAACAATTTGTTTTCATTGCAAATATTTATATCAACTTTTTGTTTGTTTTAAGCAAAAAGTTTAAGCTTTTTCTGTTTGGTAATTTCACCAAACAGAAGTTTCTGTCTCTTGTTTTAGCTCGTTGAAAGTGAGCTAAAACGCTCTAAATCAATATTAAATATGATCATCCATATTAGGGAAACATGGTGTTTATTTGAAAGTAGCAACTAATGTTTACTCTTATTATTAAAACGATTTTATACCTCTTGAGGTTCCAGAAAAGAAGGTTTTTTGTAAATAATTTGAGCGGTATAAAGGCTTTGCTTACACTACTTTCAATAGTATTCAAAAAGATGATGGCTGTATCAAATTTGATACAGCCATCATCTTTTTGTTTGGATATTAGTTCTGTTTCCTTACTTAAACTTTCGAATCAATAAAGCTATTAAACCAAATACAGCCAACAATCCTACAAGAGCTATCCAACCAAAATTTTCTGCAAAGAATGTTCTTGGTTCATCAGAAATAAGGCTTCCTAATCTCTTCTTCATCAGGTCGGATTCAAAACCATATTCAAAAGCATTACCATACATCTCTTCTGCTTCATCAAGCTTTTGTTGTAAAAACATAATATCACCTAAGTCATTATATAGACTTCCAACAATTAAGTTTTTTGGCTTCACGAAATTACCTCGTTCTTTAAGTTGATGTTTTATATGGTCTTGTAATTTTTCCAATTTTATAGCACTCAATTGGCTTTTTGGATGAAGTTTATTCCCAAAATATAATCCAAGAATAGATTTTGAATAATCTTCATTTTCATTTATTTTAAATTCCAAAATCTTGATATGTATCCACTCAGAACCACCATGTGAATATGGGTTAATATCTATTGATTTTTGAATCCAAATCAATGCAGAATCTGGTTTTCCAATCAATTCATATATTGTTCCTAAATTAGAAGCTGTAGTATATGATCCTGGATGTTCAATTTCTATTTGATGATAAATATTCTTGGCTTTCATGAAATCGCCTAAATAAATCAAAGCCACAGCATAGTCGGATAAATCTTCTACCACGTTTTCCTTATTGTAATCCTCTAGCAGTT